>JAYVZU010000131.1:0-2183 GCA_043783075.1 Rhodanobacteraceae bacterium | reverse complement strand
GCGTGATGCCGGCGCTGGCCGAGGCCCGCGTGGTCCACTTACGTGTTGACTTCATTGGTACATGCGCCCACAATTAGGTTGACTTCGGGCCTGACTTTCATTGCGGCTTGAGCCGCTCTCCGGATTCGCGCACGGCGCTATCAGAGAGGGACTCCGCTATGTCTGATCCGATTGAACTCCGTCATCTCAAGAACCTCACCGTGGTCGCTGAGGAAGGCAATATCAGCCGCGCCGCCATCCGCCTTTACATATCGCAATCTTCCCTTAGCCAGCAGATGAAGCAACTCGAGGTCGCTGCTCAGGTTTGTTTGCTGGTTCGGCATCCCGGCGGAGTCCACGCGACCCCCGCCGCAGAGATTCTGATTGCAGGTAACAAACAGATCGTCAAGCTCTGTGATGACTTGCTGACTGCGGCGCGCTCCATCAATAACGCACCGCTTCTCCCATTGCGCCTGGGCTTCTCCTCGTTTGTAGACCACGACCTGTACGAGATGGTTTGCACGATCCATAAATCACTCTTCCCATCTTGCGAGATCATGTCGCAGAGTGGTGACCCGGTAGACCTTTTTCGTCTGCTCCAGGAGGGGGAGATTGACGCTGCATTGGTCACGCTACCCGCCAATGGTGAAGGACTGACTGCACATCCCTTCACGCAGAGCCGACTCGTGGTGTGCATGAAATCCGATGACCCGTTATCCAAATTGAAGGAGCTAACACCGGCGGATCTTGGCTCCAAACTGACCATCTTCCGCGAACCCAAGCAGCATCCCGAAGCGCATGAGCGTTTGATGGAGATGTTGGATAAAGCTGGAATCAGTAGTGACATCGCAAGCACCAATAAAACGCCGCACGATCTTCAATGGATGGTTGAATCGGGTCGCGGCTGCGCGCTCATCCCGGAAGGTTCACATTTGCAGGATGGACTTGTCACGCGGCCCATCGCTGGAGTGACTTGGACCGTCGATAGCGCGTTGATTGTTGGAAGGTCAAAATCGCAGAAGACTTTACCGCTATTGGTCAAGGAGCTGCGAAGGAGATTCCGCGCTCTGGCGAAGCTGCCACCAGCCAAACCGGTTCGGTCCGTCCGACCATCAATCGGTGGCAAAACCCTTCCTCTTTTCGGCTAACGGTTGCTATCGGATTTTCCAATAGCAAAGCCGCTTTGGGCTGAAATCGGTATTGGATATTTGTGTTGGACGTGAGAGGAATCGCGGCCTAGTGTCATGCCTATCACGACCATCCCGGTCGTTGGAGGTGTCAATGACACGTATCCGAATCATCATCGCAGCACCAACGATTGAGCGTACCAAGCTCTATCTTGTACGCGGAGCAGCCCTGCTCCTATGCGTATTGATCTTCCCACTCGCAGCTCATGCCTCGCCATTCGATACGGGCATCAGCTCGATTCAAACCCTCTTTACCGGAACGATTGCCAAGGCCGCCAGCCTTATAGCCATCGTGATCGGCGGCTATACGTTCGCGCACGGAGAACCGGGCGCGAAGAAGACGCTTGCGGGCGTCGCCGCTGGAACCGGAATTGCGATCATGGCGACCAACGTCCTGACATGGCTTTGGGGTTGATAGCCCTTCCGCAGCCATCGTCTTTCCATCCAATTCACTTCATCTCCAACGACGCTCCACAGCAAGGGGTTTATGCCGGAAATCACTCAGAAGCGCCACAACCGAGTCTTCAAGAGTCTGCATAAGCCCCTCACTTATATGGGCATCGAACGCACGCTGTTTTTCATGATCGCGGTGTCCGCCGTGGGGATGTTCAACCTCTTCAATTCGATCATCGGGGCCGTGGTGGTGTTCATCGGCGGGTGCATCTTCGGTCATTGGGTGACGAACTCCGACCCGGCCTTCCTCAAGATTCTCGGACGCTCCGAGAAGTTCAAGCTGCGGTATGACGCCGCCAAACAGACAGTCCCGAACGTAGAGGTGCGGTAATGCTGAATCTCTCGCGCGTCATCAAACCGTGGAAAGAAGCAGACGCCCTCAGCGCCCACATCAACCTTTACGGATTCTGGACTGAGACGGCCTTTCTCACCAAGAGCGGCGACCTTGGGATGGTGTTGAGCGTCACAGGAGTGGACTACGAAAGCCTCGACACCGACGAACAGCAGTACGCTGTAAAGCGTCTTGAATCCGCCCTCAAGTCCTTCGGCGAAGGCTTCCATGTC
>JAYVZU010000130.1:0-6601 GCA_043783075.1 Rhodanobacteraceae bacterium | reverse complement strand
GGCAACCATGACGACAAAGTCCGCCAAACATCCTGACTCTTCGCTGCCGCCAACAAAAAACAAGCACCTTATCCGCTGGGTAGAAAAGATGGCAGACCTCTGCCAGCCAGCGCGCATCCACTGGCTCACCGGTTCCGACGAAGAAGACGCGCAGCTTAAGCTCGAACTTGTTGCCAATGGCACCTTCACGCCGCTCGATGAGAAGAAGTGGCCCGGCTGCTTTTACGCCCGGTCGTCGCCCAACGATGTTGCGCGTGTCGAAGACCGCACCTTCATCTGCTCGCTCTCTAAAGACAACGCCGGCCCCACGAACAACTGGGAAGATCCGTTCGTCATGCGCAAGAAGCTGAAGACGCTGTTCAAGGGATCGATGGCTGGCCGCACGATGTATGTCATGCCGTTTTCGATGGGCCCTATCGGTTCGCCCATGTCGCAGATCGGCGTGCAGCTTACTGACTCTGCCTATGCGGTGGTCAACATGCGCATTATGGCCCGCGTAGGCACACCCGTTTACGCCGAGATTGACAAGGACGAGAAGCGCGTTGTGCCCTGCCTGCACTCTGTCGGCGCACCGCTCGCTCCTGGACAGGCCGACGTAGCGTGGCCGCAGAACGACACGAAGTACATCGTCCACTTTCCGGAGACTCGCGAGATCTGGAGCTACGGTTCCGGATATGGCGGGAATGCTTTGCTCGGCAAGAAGTGCTTCGCGCTGCGAATTGCTTCGAACATTGCGCGCGATGAGGGCTGGATGGCCGAGCACATGCTCATCGTCGGCGTGGAATCCCCCGCCGATGCCAGCGGCAAGACCGAGAAAACCTACGTTGCCGCCGCCTTCCCCTCTGCCTGCGGCAAGACCAACTTCGCCATGTTGATTCCGCCCGCGGGCTTCGACGGCTGGAAGGTATGGACTGTCGGCGACGATATCGCATGGATCAAGCCGGACGCCTCTGGCCAGCTACGCGCAATCAACCCGGAGAGCGGCTTCTTCGGCGTCGCACCCGGCACCAGCGACAAGACCAATCCCAACGCCATGGCGACCCTGCGCGCTAACAGCATCTTCACCAACGTCGCGCAGATCACCGAAAACGGCGTCCCCAACGGCGATATCTGGTGGGAGGGCATGACCGATGCCGCACCCGCCGAGGCCCTCGACTGGCGTGGCAATGCATGGACTCCCGAGGTCAAAACCCCGGCGGCGCATCCGAATGGCCGCTTTACGGCTCCGGCGTCGCAGTGCCCAACCATTGACCCCTCGTGGGAGGATCCGAACGGTGTGCTGATCTCTGCGTTTATCTTTGGCGGCCGTCGGCCCACCACGATGCCGTTGGTCTTCCAAGCCTTCAACTGGTCCTCCGGCGTTTACATCGGGGCCACGATGGGGTCTGAAACGACCGCTGCCGCGGGGGGCAAGGTTGGCACCGTCCGCCGCGACCCGATGGCCATGCTGCCCTTCTGTGGCTACCACATGGGCGACTACTTCCGGCACTGGCTCCGCATGCAGCGCTCGCTCTCCAGCACGCCTCGCGTCTTCCACGTCAACTGGTTCCGCAAGGATGCCGAGGGCAAGTTCCTGTGGCCCGGCTACAGCGAGAATATGCGCGTGCTGAAGTGGATCGTCGACCGCGTGCGTGGCCGCGTCCGCGGCAAGGAAACCCCCATCGGCTGGACTCCGAAGTACAACGACATGAACTGGATCGGCATGGACTTCAGCCACCAGCAGTTCTCAAATTTGCAGACCGTCGACCGCGAACTTTGGAAGAACGAAGTGATGGGCCACGAAGAGCTGTTCCTGATGCTGCACGACCACCTGCCGGCGGAGATGATTTACGAGCGCGAGCTGCTTATCTGCCGTCTTTAGCTGTCTTTAGCCATGAGGGCCCGTAGCTGCGCTGCAGGTACGGGCTTTCCAAACAGCCATCCCTGGCCGTAAATCCCATCACCCGCCAGCCGAAAATACTTGGCCTGTTCTTCCGTTTCGATCCCCTCGACCACCACGGCCAGATTCAACTGCCGTGCCATATCCAGAATCTGCGGCACCACCGACTCTGACGTCGCGTCGGTGCCGATCATCTGGGTAAAGGCCTGGTCCACTTTCAGCCCGTCCACATCCAGCTTGTGGAGCGAGACGAAGTTCGAGTAGCCGGTGCCAAAGTCGTCGATATAAACCCGGTGCCCGCGCCTGCGGAGCCGTGCGATCGCGGCGACTGCCTCGTCGTGATGAGCCAGCGAGTGTTCGGTCAGTTCCAGCATGATCCGCTTTGGATCGACCTTCGCCAACGCCAGGCATTGCTTTAGATGATGGAAGAATTCTTCCTCCGCAAGGTCACTCGGGGCAATGTTGATTGAAACGTAAAAAGTCCCATCCGCCAGCAAATCCGAGAGTTCCTCAGCGGCAAACCCAACCACGAGCCGTGTGATCTTACGGGCGAAGCCACGCTCCTCCGCGAGGGCTACAAACACATCCGGGGGAATCGAATTTCCGTCCTCATCGACCCACCGCACCAGAGCCTCGGCCGCTACGATCTTTTGCGTGGCCAGACTTACGATCGGCTGATACGCCAGGGTCAGGGAGCCTCGGCGAAGAGCCCGCCGCAATTGGCTTTCCATCGTGTGCCGTCCGCGATTGAACTGGAGCAGCAGCAATCCCAACACGATACCTGCCAGGCCGCCACCGACCATGAACCATATCAACCGACGACGCCCGGCGGCCAGCACGTCGTGCTTCGACTCAAAGGCCACCACACACCGCGACAAGGATCGAGTACAGACCGTCTGGTAGAGAGCGCCACTCCGCTCCATCTGCTTGCCGGAGATGACGTCATCGTTGGTCAGCGTCCCGGGAGAGTCGAGGACTGGGACCATTCGCAGTTGATTTTCATCGAAGTACAAGACCGAATAGTGCATCGGCGGATCTTCGAGACTCTTGATGAGGTCTGGATTGAGAACAATGGATACGCCGTCGCGCTCGATCGCGGTCCCCGTCATGTGCTCCGCGAAGGCGAGCGAAATCCGCTTCCGGATCATCATGCCGTAGGTCACGACGTCGGGTACATCGGCCGAAACCGGTGAGGCGAGCCTCCCAATCCCGGTTGTGCAGTACAGCTTTCCATCCTGGGTTCGGCCGAAATCTCGAATACTGTGCGAGTTAAACAGATAACTCCGCATGAAAGCCAGTTCTTCGTCGGAACAAAAGGCAAGATTGTCATGTGCGACGGCAGAGATCGCACCGCCGCTCTCTTGCTCAACCTGGTCGGTGACCCTGGTCAGACGGTCTGCGTATCGTGCCAGATTTCGCCAACCAGAGCGTAGTTGAATCGCACGTGTCGCCCAAAAAGCAATCGCGACGCCAAAGATGCAGACAGTCAACAACATCCCGAACTTTGCCGCGCGTTTTCGACCCACGTTTTGAACCTCTTCCTTCCTATGCCCGTCGCAAATTGGTATGCCGGCATGTATCACTGGACAGCCTTAAGGTTGATGCTACCTCACATCGCGGGTTGGATTTGTGACGATAGTACAAACCCCGTACCTTTGCAGGTGATTCCAGAGACGCCGATTGTGGCTCTTCATCGACTGGAGTTCGATGCTTCTGGGTTTAGCCGCTCAGCTTAAATATTGCGTCTAAGCCAAATGGTATGAGCGTCTTACATAATTTTTCGTGATCGCAAAGCCGTCTGTCTGCCGCAAAACAAAACGCTTGACGCCCACCTAAACCTTCGGATATTCTTATTTTAGGGTATGGCTCCTCGCGCTTGCGTTGAGTTGAGCCGGCTCTAACGAAGTCCACCCACTTCGTTGTTTTACCGGAATAGCCACGCATCAGCCCCCACCGCGCTGCGTGGCTTTCCTTTTTAAGGTCATACCCAAGAAGAATGAATGATCCCAGGTCTCGCCACCGTGCTGCGTGGCTTTCCGTCCGGGGTATCGTTTGGCGACGCAAACGACCGCCCCTGCCGCCATCCGCATCTAACGATGAGTCCCGCGTAGACTTATCTCATCGGATGCTCTTGACCTCCCCCAACACCGAGCCCTCCGCCGAGGCTGGCGCACCTGCCGTCGCCTCCGGCTTCGCGCCGCTGCGCATCCGGTTGTTTCGTGACCGCTGGATCGCCTCGACGATTTCCTCCGTCGGCACGTGGATGCAGGACACGGCCGGTACATGGCTGATGACCGTGCTGACGACTTCGCCGCTGCTGATCGCGCTGATGCAGACCGCGGCGTCGCTCCCGGTGCTCATCCTCGGCCTGTTTGCCGGAGCTACGGCTGATATCTACGACCGGCGCAGACTGCTCATCTTCTGGCAGGCGTGGATGCTCGGGTCGGTCGCGATCCTCGCAGTCCTGACGTTTCTTGGGCACGTTTCGCCGTGGGCCTTGCTGGCGTTTACCTTCCTGCTGAACATCGGTTCTGCGATGAACAATCCCGCGTGGCAGGCGATCGTGCCGGAGCTGGTGCCGCGCAAGCTCATCCCCGACACTGTCTCGCTCAACGCCGCCTCCAACAACATCGCCCGAGCCGTTGGCCCGGCGCTCGGCGGCCTGATGGTTGCGGCCTTCAAGACGGCGCACTCCGGCGCCGGGTCGGTCTTCGCGCTGAACGCGATATCGTTCGCCGGAGTCATCTGGGTCCTCGTCAACTGGAAGCGCACGCCGCTCTTCAAATCGACACTGCCAGCCGAGCGTATCGCCGGGTCCATTCGGGGCGGTCTGCGATACCTGCGCTATTCGCCCCAGCTGCAGTCGTCGCTGGTTCGAGCCTTTTTCTACTGCTTCTTTGTGTCCGCAATCTGGGCCTTGCTGGCGGTGGTGGCCCGGCGCGACCTGAAGCAAGGCCCGCTTGGCTACGGTATTTTGAACGGCTCACTGGGTATCGGAGCCCTCATCGCCGCGACTCGACTTCATACGATCCGCAGCAAATTCTCCGCCGACCGCATCCTGCTCGTCGCGACGCTGTATCAGGCTTTCACGCTGCTGATGCTGGCCTTCGCGCCCAGTCCGTGGATCATCATCCCCGTGCTGATCCTCTCCGGCTCGGCTTGGACCAGCAGCATGTCGAGCATCAACACCAGCGTCCAGCTCTCCGTCCCACCCTGGATCACCGCCCGCGCCCTCGGCATGTACCTGATGACGTTCCAGGGAGGCATGGCGCTGGGCTCTATCCTGTGGGGCTTCGTCGCCGAACATAGCAAGGTCAACTACGCCCTGGGTGCCTCTGCCGCCGGTCTGGTGGTGACGCTGCCCTTTGTCCACCGATTCAAGATTCTGCAAGGCCTGGTCCCCGACTTCAGCCCCTACGAGTTCCGCCGCCCCGCACCAGAGCTAGTGGGCGTCGATGAAGCCGAAGCCGACCCCACTGAAGGTCCGGTCCGCATCTCGGTCGAGTACTGCATCCCGATTGAGTCCTACGCCGTCTTCACTCAGGCCGTGCATGAGTTGCGCGGCGTCCGTCTCCGCGACGGTGCGCTGCGCTGGGGCATCTACCGTGACGCCGACAACCCCACCCACCTCAACGAGACGTTCCTGATGGAATCCTGGGTCGATTATCTGCGCTCCCGCGAGCGCACCACAGCTGCGGATACACTGATCCGCGACCGGGTCTACGCGCTCCACCAAAGTGAGGAAAAGCCCCGCGTCACCCACCAGATCTACGCTCGTGAACTCCGCAAGCCTTAGCGTTTACACGCGAAGCGTCCAACACCGTGCGAAGCACCGCCTGCCCGGCGCAAGGGCGCACTTGCTTCTACCCCCGCAGATTATTCCAGCCACCATCCAGCGGATAATCCACACCGGTCAAAAACGAAGCTTCATCCGAGCACAGGAACAGTGCCAGATTCGCTACCTCCGCCGGCAGCCCCATCCGCCCAACGGGCTGCGCTGCAGAGAGCTTCGCAAACATCTCTGCCTCCTGCCCCGCGTAATTTGCGGCGAGATAGCCATCTACAAAGGGCGTATGAACTCGCGCTGGGGAGATCGAATTGCAGCGGATCTTCTGCGACAGGTAATCCCGTGCGATGGAGTAGGTCATCGCCAGCACCGCGCCCTTGCTCATCGAGTAGCTAAACCGATCCTGCAGACCGCACGATCCAGAGATCGACGCCATGTTCAGGATTACGCCACCGCCTTGCTTCACCATCGAACCAACCACCGCGCGGGTGCAGTTGTAGACGCTCTTTATATTCACGCTGATTACTCGGTCAAAGTCCGCCATGGTGGTCGACTCCACCGTTCCGATACCCGGAATCCCAGCGTTGTTGACTAGAATATCTACCCGCTCGCGCCCCAGCAGGTCGCCAAACACCCGGTCCACCTCGGCCTGATCCGCCACATTGCAAACCAGAGACGCAGCATTCGGCAGCTTGGCCGCAGCCGTTGCAGCCGCCTCGCCGTTCAGGTCCACGATGTGGACCCGAGCGCCCGCTTCGCTAAATGCCGTGGCGATTGCCAAGCCAATGCCACTTGCCGCACCCGTTACGACGGCGGTCTTCCCTGTAAGCCCAAACTTCATAAAAATGCCCTCCTAAATCGCTAACTATACAATTGTCTCTCCGGAACTCAGGAGACTTGCACGATGCCCGACGTACCCATCCTAATCCCTGAAG
>JAYVZU010000129.1:0-2185 GCA_043783075.1 Rhodanobacteraceae bacterium | reverse complement strand
GGCTCGGGTACCCGATGCAGATCAAGGTGGACTTCTTGTGCCGCGACTCGATTCTGGCGGCTCCGCTGGCGCTTGACCTGGTGCTGTTTATGGACCTGGCGGCACGGACTCCCGCGCTGAAGGGGCTGGGGATTCAGGAGTGGCTGAGCTTCTACTTCAAGGACCCAGATACGGCTCCGGGGGTTTATCCGGAGCACGATCTGTTTATTCAGTCGATGAAGCTGAAGAACACGCTGCGGCACATCATGGGGGAGAATTTGATTACTCACCTTGGGCTGGATTACTACGGGGACTAGACGTAGGACGAAAGCGTACGCAGAGTTCGCAATGGAAGTGATGCAAAGTTCGCAGAGGAGGGCAGGAGGATTTGCCTTACTCTGTGGACTTTGTGAAGCCGATTAGCACCCAAGTGATAGCACGCACTGCCAGCCAAGGAATGAAGAAGCCAAATATTGGCATCATGAAGATTGCACAGCACTCACAGAAGGGTGCCCCCTCAGTTTGCGCGCGGACATTCTCGGCGCCTATAGGGTCTATCCATTCGATCTTTCCATCTCTGTCCCAAACAATCAGATGGATACCGTCTCGGTCGATGGTTGAATCGTCATCAATGGTGAGGCCGGCCAGAAGTGTAGTTATCGCTCGTTTTCTGGACTCGTCAGCCTCCCTGACGATGGGTAAAGCTGCCAGACGAGAGAACTCCTTATAACGATGGTGTTGGTCAAGAGCGTCCATGGCGAATATCCAAGAGTAGTAGCAGCACGCGATTGCACCGATCACGCCGACAAATAGAGCCAGACGTCTACTACCCTCTCGGAAGTTCATTTCTGGTGGCTCCTACGACGTCCCTGCATCATACCCGGATCTGCTAATTCTCCCCAACCGCTTCAAGCCGCCGCCACAACTCTTGGACGCCTGTTCCTTTTTCTGCGCTGACTGGTAGAACTTCTGCGACTTCATGCGCCTCGCGGAGGGCCTTTATTGATTTTGAGAGGGCGTTCTGGCCTACTCGGTCGCATTTGGTGCCGACGACGAGGTAGGGGCGCTGGATCTGCTGGAAGAAGTGGATCAGGGTGGTGTCGCTGGCCTGTGGGGGGATGTTGGTGTCGACCAGGCAGACGGCGAGGGCGAGGGTTTCGCGGTCTGCGAGGTAGGGCTCGATGAACTTGGGCCATTCTTCCGAGATGGACTTGGAGATTTTGGCGTAGCCGTAGCCGGGCAGGTCGGCGAAGATCATGACGGGCTTGGGCTTCATCTTCAGGCCGGCACCCTCGTGCAGCGCGAAGAAGTTGATGGCGCGGGTGCGGCCGGGGGTCGACGACGTGTGGGCCTGTTTGGAGCCGAGCAGTGCGTTGATCAACGACGACTTGCCGACGTTGGAGCGGCCGAGGAAGGCGATCTCCGGCGCATTGAAGGTCTTCGCCTCGGTGGGGAAGTGGGCGACATCGGTCGCGGAGAGCAGGAAGTTGGGGGTGAGGCGCATCCTTTGAGTGTACGCGGATGAGAGTGGAAGTCGCGTGGGGCCGAGCAGGAACGAAAGCAGAGACAGAAGCAGATCCCTCCGGGATGACAAAAAAAGTACAAACTACTGGAAGGCGCCCCAACCTCGGCGGTTTAAGCTCCAGAAGAGAACGCCGAGGCAGGCCGATGCACCGGCTAGCATTGCAAGACCGAGGGCGGTTCTGCCGAAGAGGACGTTGCCGACTCCGAAGAGAGTTGAGTAAACGAGCGAGAAACCCAGAACCCAGTGGAAGAAGTTGTACCGCAGGTCGGGTCGCGCGAGGTCTTCGGGAGAGGCAAAGCGGCTCCATCCAAACGCTGCTGGGCGGACGAGTTGGTAGAACCTGGCCAGCGTTGCGTCATCCTCTGGCTTGGTGAGCAGCGTGACGAGCAGCCATAGGCCGGTGGTTGCGATGGTTGTAATTAGCATGAGCCAGGCGAAGGCGTGAGGGTCGTCGGAGTTGAGCGGGGCGATGGCGAGTTCTGGATCGAGGGTGTGAAGCGCGCGCACGAGCGGCAAGCCGAGATTGCTTTCAAGTGAGAGCGAGATGGTTGCAGCCGCGGTCATGGCGGTGATCTCGCTCCAGGCATTGATGCGCCACCAGTACCAGCGCAGTATGAAGACGAGGCCGGCGCCGGCACCGAGGGCGAGGAGGAACTTCCAGGCTGCGGCGATGGAGTCGCC
>JAYVZU010000128.1:0-6616 GCA_043783075.1 Rhodanobacteraceae bacterium | reverse complement strand
CGCCGGGTGCGGTTTGTTGGGTGATGATTGGGTAGGTTGGCGGGTTGAGGTTGTAGCTGAAGTCGACGCGGATGGGGCCAACAGCCGTTTTATAGCGTGCCCCGATACCAGCAGCGTGGGAGAAGTAGTTGAAGTCGCAGGTTCCGACCGAGACCCCGGTGACGACCTTGCAGGTGGCGGAGTTGGGCTGGCTGAAGCGGACAGCGCTGGGGAACATATCCTTGACGTGCTGGAAGACGTTGCCCATGTCGTGGAAGAGAACAAAGCTGACGCTTTGACCGATCCAGGGAAGCGTCGGGGGCGGCAGGCGGAATTCGAGGCTGTTGACGAAGACTCCGGAACCACCGACTGGGTATCCGGTCTGGAGGTCACGCGGGCCCGCGCCGTTGATGGTGAAGCCGCGGTGCGAGGTGGCGCCGCCGGCATACAGACGCTCTGGCAGCGGGACAGGATTGCAGGAGGCGTTGGTATTGATGAGGTTGCCGGCGCAGGCCGTGTTGGTGACGTTGGGGTTAGCGCCGAAGCTGGCGATAAAACCGACGCGGGTCTCGCGGGCGAACACGTATTTGTTCTTGCCGAAGACGTAGTAGGTGGCGTTGGAGACGTCGGTGCGGTTGAAGTCTGCCTGCGAGCCGAACTTGGAAGCAGCAAGGAAGTTCTGGACGCTGGTGTAGGAACCTTTATGGGCGTCGAGCGGGTTGGGGGAGCGGGTGTCGTGGAACCACGTGACGGCCGGGCCGCCGACGCGGACGGGCTCTGACAGCTGCGGGATAAGCGACGCGGAGATGGCGAGGGAGTTGGGATCGACGGCTACGCGGCGGTATTCGAAGTCGTAGATGAAGGTATCTTTGCGGGTGGCCTTCTGCGTGATGCGGAAGTCGAAGCTGATCTTGGAAGAGGCAAATGTGGTGATGTCCTGCACGTTCGAGTAACCACCGGAGACCTGCGCCGCAACCTTCTGGCTACCGTAGAGATGCGGGTTCTGGAAGGTGAGCGTGGCGACCCGCTCCAGCAGGCCATAAGAGCTGTGGAGTGTAAGTGAGTTGTCTTTGCCGCGGACGTTGATGCGGGTGACGTCGAGCGAAATTCGCGGGCTGACTCCGGCTTTGCCTTCCTGTGCGGCGGTGGTTCCCTGCTGGGTGCAGAAGTTACAGGCGGGAAGGCCGGTCTGGGCCTCGAAGCCGAAGCCGTAGGTGACGTCCCAGCGCTTCGCCTCTTGCACCTGGACCAGAACGTTCTTCTGCTGGGCGTTGCCGGTGGGGTTCTGGACGGCGACGTTCACCTCGTTGAACAGGGCGAGGTTATAGAGGTTGCGCTGGGTTTCGAGTAGGGCGCTCTGGTCCAGCGGATCGCCCGGATGCAGGCGGAGTTGCTGGTTGACGACGGCGGGGCGCGTGTAGTGGATGCCGCTCTGGAGTACGCGGCCGATGAACACCTGGGGACCCTGCGTGACGTTGAAGCCGACATCGGTCTTGCTGGGGTCGATGGCCTCCACATTTTGCGAGACCTCGATGCGGGCTTCGTCGAAGCCGTTCGAGAGGAAATAACCGAGGATGGCGTCGCGGTCGCCGGAGAGGGTGATCAGCGAGAAGGGCTGGCCCGGAGCGGACTGCAGCAGCTTCTCGATAAAGGCGACCTTGTCCTGGTCGATTCCGTTCAGCGAGACATTTCCGAACTTCTGCTGGGTTCCCTCATCGACTTTGAAGAGGACAGAGATACCCGCGACCTTGGCCACCGTACCGTTGGGTTTGACGTCGGCATCGCGCACGTCAGCGGTAACCTTGGCGTGGCTGAAACCGTTGGCGCGATACAGGGATTCGAGGTTCTTCTCGTCACTGGCGAGGAGCGTCTGGCTGTAGCGACCGTGGCGCTGGTAGGCGTCGGCTTTCTGGACCTTGAGGTTCTCTTTGAGCAGATCGCTGGTGAAGTATTTGTTGCCCACGATTTCTACCGAGGCGACCCTGTGCGATTCGCCCTTGTCGACCGAGTAGGTAACGGTTTCGACCGTTACGCCGGGGTGGTCCTCAGGTTCAATCACGGAGACCTTGACGACGGCATCGAAGAACCCCTGCTGCTGTAGGAAATCCTTCATGTTGTAGGTGCCTTCGTTCAGCAGGTCGTTGTCGACCGTGCCCTCTTCGTAGACCGGGATGAGCAGGTGGAGACGGCTCTTCGAGAACCTTGCGCCGGCGACCTCCACCTTGACGACGGGGCCTTGTTCAACTTCGAAGTCGTAGTTGAGGGTCTTGGCGGCGATGTCGTAGGTGGACTTGCGCAGGGTAACGGTGGCTTCCAGACGGTCTTTCTTCTGGAAGAATTTGCGTAAGTTGTCGAGGGCAATGCTGGTGGTCTCGCGCCCAACCTTGGAGCCGGCCTTGAGCTTGCCCTTATTACGGAAGGCCTCGATCGTGATGCCGGGGTCTTTGCCGCCGACGGTGACTTTTCCAACTCGGGCCTGGGGGCCAATGGCGACGGTGTAGGTTACGTTCATCTGCTGGGCGGCAGAGTCGGGGTCGGTTTTGACGGTGACGACGGGCTGATAGTAGCCGTTTTGCGCGAGTACGAGCTTTACGGCGTCGATGCCAGCGGTGGCGTCGGCATCGGTAAAGGCTGTGCCAGGATTGAGCTTGGTGCCGTATTGCAGGAGCGAGGTGAGGCGATCATTTTTGACGCCGAGAATCAGGACGCGACCGACGTAGAAGCGCGCGATACCGGCGAAGATGAGAGTGACGTCGTTGGCGGCGGGATCCACCCGGACCGCGATATTGCGATAACGGCCGGTTGCGAAGAGTCGACGAGTGGTCTGGCGGACCTTCTCCGGATCGAGCGGCTCGCCGGCCTTCTGGGTGAGCTCGGAGGTGAGTTTGTCGGTCTTGTCAAAGTCGACACCCTCGTACCGAATTGTGGCGACGAGGCGTCCAGCGTACTGGGTCAGGCTGGCGTTGAGCGGCGGAAGGGTGATCTCCGGTGCGGTGCCCAGCACTGGTACGGGCTCGGACGTGGGAGGTGGAACGGGATTTTGGGCTTGCAAGTTCAAGCTGCTACCCATGAAGACAGCGGTGGCGAATGCGGTTCCCATGAGGGTTCGCGCGACGCGTTGGCTTAGATTTTTGGGCCGCACATTCACTCGCCGCAATAAAAACACTGGGGGCCACATCCTCACAGTCGGGTGGAAGCGGTTGCTAAGGCGAAGCAATCGCTACCGCACTCTAAAAGGCCCGCTCCTGCCTTTGATGCCATCTTTGACCAAAAGTCCATTCTATTGCTTCGATACAACATTCTGGGGCCATGTCCCTCCTATACTGGATGGATGTTGCCAGACTCTGTAACTTGGCCTTGTCCCAGGCGCAGACTCGGTGTTCGAGTTGCGATGCGGGCTGGTACAACCTTTGGCTCCAGAAGCGACTCTTAACGACCAAGAGACTCCAGCGAATTGCGACCCGAGAAGAACAGTTTTTCGTTGTATTCCGCTGAGATTCAGTTGTTGCGAAAGGCGCGATTAGTGGCAACTACGAGTAGAACTCCGATAACGACCCAAGGAGAGCAGATGACGGCGACGGAAGACACTCCGGCAAACGCGTTAGTTGCAACAGAGACACCGGCCGAAACTGCCGGTGTTGCGGTATCAGCCACCAAAGCCCATTCAGGACTATTCAAGCGGAACGCTCCGATTGCCGGTGAAGCCGAGGCTATTGAAGCCGCGACTGCTGGCGATCCGGATGCGTTCTCAAAGCTGTACGCACTGCACAAGCGGCGGGTTTATACGCTGTGCCTGAGAATGCTCGGCAACGTCTCCGAAGCCGAAGACATGACGCAGGAGGCGTTCCTGCACCTCTTCCGCAAGATCGGCAGCTTTCGCGGCGAGTCGGCCTTTTCGACGTGGCTTCACCGTTTGACGGTGAACCTGGTGCTGATGCACCTGCGGAAAAAGGGTCTGAACCTCGTTTCGCTTGAGGAGACGATCAGCCCGTCCGATGAAGACGCACCCAAGCGGGATTTCGGCAGCCGCGATTCGATGCTCGCTGGGTCAGTGGACCGCGTGTCATTGGAACGTGCCGTCGCGTCGTTGCCACCCGGATACCGTATGGTTTTCGTGCTGCACGATGTAGAAGGATTCGAGCATAATGAAATCGCGACCATGCTGGAGTGCTCAACCGGAAACAGCAAGTCGCAGCTGCACAAGGCGCGCTTGAAGTTGCGCGACCTGCTTCGCCAACACTCGCAGACGACGGTGCCGGCGACGCATAGCAAGGAGGCCCAGGCGTGATTAAACAGGAAAATAAGTTGGAGACTGGTACTGCCTCGGCAGAAACCGGCGAAGGAACATGCCAAATGGCAGTATCTTCAGGAACAGGGACGAGGGTGCCGATTAACCCGGACGAACTACACGATCTGTTTGAGGGACCGGCAAGCGGCGACGCAGCCGATCCGGAAGACCCATTTGCGCAGATGCGGAACGATCCGAACTACGCTGCACTCATCAAGGATCTGGAGGCTATTGCGGACGCTGCGAGACAATTGTTTGCAGACGAAGAAGACGAGCCGAGCGACCTGGTGTGGGACAAGATTGTGGGCGAATTAGGCAAGGAAAAGGAAGCCTAGAGGCGGGTATCGCCTGCGGACAAATACTGAGATTCTCGCTTCGCTCAGAATGACCTCGCCCGTCGAATTTACACACGAACTACGGAGTGGCCCAGACACATATTGGTGGCCTCATCGACTAAACGGTCGATGAGGCCATCTCCGCATTGGGCGAGGAAGTAGGCACCCGCGATGATACGTTCCTGCGGGTGGGCACCGGGGAAGAGGTGGAGGACCATCGCCTCGGCGTGCATGGTGAGGCTGGCCTGCTTCTGGACCTCGAACGTTGCGGCCATGCGGCGCATGCGATTCATCTGGTAGCGCATCTTGCTGGCGGAGACGAGCGCCGAGCGCCCGAGGCTTTCGTCGACAGCGGATAAATAGTCTGTCAAGGCAGTAAGCTCAGCATCCATCGCATTGCCCACGGCAGATAACTTGCGTTTCTCTTCGATCGGCATCGCGCGGGCACCGAGACGGTGCGCTAGGGCGGCGACGGTCTTCGCGTTGAAGATATCTTCGAGGGAAACTTCATCCTTGGCCATGATCGCTGCGATCGCAGGCTCGATCAGGGTAGCGGTGAACCGCGGAAGTACAGGTGTCAGGCGGCCAAGGATATTGTGGTACAAAACATCGCTCTGGGCGAAGTACGCGATCTCAGCCGGGCCACCGATGTAGGCGGTGGTAGGCAGGATCGTATCTTGAAAGATGGGGCGGAGGAGCGCGTTGGGGCTAAAGCGCTCGGACTGGACTTCAAGAATCGCAAGTAACTCGGCGGTCGAGTAGGTGTGGGGGCCGGCCTTCCAGATTTCGTCCGCGGCGCGGCGCAGGATGTGGCGGACTCCGGTGGCCTCGTCGATGAGGAAGAGCATGGATGTGCCGGGTTTGACGAGGACCTGGGCGTGGTAGCCAGCAGCTTCCAGTTCCACGGTACGGGCAAGAAGTGCGGCTTCTAGTTCAGGGGCGCGCTCTATGGCAGCGCGAAAGACTGACTTGCCGAGTGCGTGGAATTCGGGGCCGGCGGCATCCATGACGATGAGCCCGTGGGCGGCGAAGATGCGCGCCATGAATCGGCCAAAGGCCTGGCCGAGCGTGGCTTCCGGGGTATAACACTCGCGAAGGAGATCGCAGACCGGCGCATAGGCGAGAAGTTCGCTGGCCTGATCGAGAATTTCGGCAACAGCAGGGCCTACGAGGATTCCACCAACCGGCTTGGCAGCGTCGTGCAGGCCGAGGCGGAGGGTCGCGACGGCGTGTTTGCTCAGGAGCGCGACCTGATCGACTTCCGCGAGGTCGTGGTCTTCGGTCGCGAGCCAGAAGATGGGGACGTGCGGGATTCCGGTGGTGGCGGTTGCCTCTTTGGCGCGGGCTACGGCGGTTGCAGCCTTGAGCAGCGTGAGGAGCGGGCCGCCGAAGAGGCCGACTTGCTGGCCAGTGACAACTGCGCGAGCTCCGGAGCGGAGTAATTCGATGTTCTGTAGAGCTGGCTCTCCGGCTCCGAACGAAAGGCTCTGGCGGTGGAGCGAGTCGGCGAGGGCGTCGGCGTGTGGAATCGAGACTTCGCGGCCCATCCAAGCAGAGCCCAGCGGCTCGGCACCGTACCAGTTGCGGACTGCGGCGGGAGATTCGGCCATGGCGAGGTAATCCGCGTAGAGGCGGGCGACATGGGGCAGGACCGACATGGGGTAACACTCGGCGTTGGGCTCTACGCTGCTTGGGACGCTCATCTGGCCTCTGGTTCTGGAAGTCTTTGCTGTCTTGAATTATTCGGGATACCTGATGACTTTACTTTATTGGGACAACCGTTGGATGCAGCAAATCGGGCTGCCGACGCAGAATGATACCGTAGCGAAATGGCTACGAAAATCAAAACGAAGACAGCAGCGCAAAAAAAGACTTCCAGTCCCGCTCCGGCGAAGGCTTCGCGAACGAAGGCCGTGGTTCTGGCCTCGAAGATTTCCTACAAAGGTAAAGTGTTTTCCGTCTCCACCGATACCGTAACGGAGCCGGGTGGCGTGACGAGCGTTCGGGATGTGGT
>JAYVZU010000127.1:0-6627 GCA_043783075.1 Rhodanobacteraceae bacterium | reverse complement strand
TGTCGGCTTGCAGCGGGTTGTTGGGCGGGGACGGCGCGGGAGAGTTGGACGATGTCGAGCGGGCGGACGGTTGCGCCGAGGGGAGACAGGACTTTGGCGCGGGAGCGGGTGAGGCCGATGGATTCTTCTACTTTGAGGACGGTGGGGGTTGCGGTGAGGGTGGTGAATTCGCTGCCGGGGCCGATGTCGGCTACGGGCCTATGTCGAGGAGGATGCCGGAGGCGTCGACGGAGACGATTGCGGCGGTGGCTGGGCCGGTTCCGGCTGATCCGCCGAAGAGGGGTTTCTGGCGGCGGGCGGATGTGGCGTCGAGCTCGGGTTGCTGGCTGGCGGAGTTGGGGGCTAGCTCGATGGCGACCTGGAGGCGCTTGAAGACGTCGTCGGCGGGGCGGTTGGCGGGGAGGGATTCGAGGGTCTCGATGAGGGCAGAGGTGAAGAGGCCGTGGGGCTGGTTGCGGTGGGCAGGGTCGGGTGGGACGTCGATGGCGGATTGATCTTTTTGGGCGGCGGAGAGGACGAGGACGGGATTGTCTTGGCACTCCTCGGGCGGGGTGCCGGTGGATTCGGCGGAGAAGGGTCGGGGGGCATGGGGCGGGGGTCGAATTTGAAGCTGCGGACGCCGCCGCGTTCGCCGGGTTTGGGGCCGCGGGCGATGGAGCCGGAGTGGCAGGAATCGAAGAGCGCGGTGACGTGGACGCCTTTGTTGGCGGCGAGGTTGAAGATGTGGCGGAGATCGCAGCTGAAGACGCCGTCCTGGCCGACGTACCTGTCGTAGGGGACGATGGTGTTTTGGACGTGGCTGGGATTTTGGCCGGTGCCGTCGAGGTCGTAGGTCTGGCCGGGGGCTTTGGGGTCGGGGTCGGCGCGCATGGAGCCGTGGGAGGAGATGTAGAGGACTACGGTGTCGCCGGGTTTGGGGTCGGTGACGAGGCGCTGCTGCAGGGCGGAGAGGATGGCGGCGCGGGTTGCGTCTTTATCGAGCAGCGTGTGGATTTGCTGTAAGCGTAGCTTCCTGGCCGTATTGCTGATGGTTCCGTATGTGTGGTTGTGTCCACGATTGTGGTTGTGAACACGACCTGTATGAGTGGTGAAGCTATTTCTTGGTCCGAAAGGTTTTCACCGGCGCGTTGATTTCGTCGGTGAAGATGTCTTCCGTAAATGCGCGCGCCACGGCTAGGTCGAGTCGCTGGAGCAGCTGCATGAGGGTCTCGCCGTCGCGGCGGATGAGCATGGCGAGGCAATTGAAGCCGTCGACCGCCGTTGCGACGCCGCCGACGGGATCAAGCGTACCGAGGGTGATCTCTCCGTAGTCGATGAGTTCGGCGAGGTGGGGCAGGAAGTCGGCGGCAGAAGAGGTGGTCTTTATGCCGCGAGTTGGCTTAGGGGTTGCAGGCTTGGGGCGAGGTGCCACGGCAGGAATTCCTCGATGCGTGAGATGGGATGTTCGGCTATGTGGGTCAGGACATGGCGCAGATAGAGATGCTGTGGTGGGGCGGGGTTTGGGTTCCGGCTCCGGCATTCCGTCGGTGGCTAAAGCCGGGGTGATTTTGCTTCACCTGCGGCGCGGCTGAAGCCGGGCCCTTTTAAAAGCTGGACTTCTTCAGCAACTTCTGAAGTCCCAGCTTGAGGGTTGGGTTATTTGGCTTTGGTGGGGTCGAGGCGGAGGAAGCGGGCGGCGTTGTTGTAGAGGATGTCGCGCTTCTCTTCGGGGGTTAGGTATTCGGCGTTTTGGATGACGCTGATGGAGTAGGACATCAGCTTGGGCCACTGGAGCTGGTCGGTGCCGAACATGACGCGGTCTTCGAAGCCGCCTTCTACGAGGCGCTGGATGTAGTGGTTGACTTCCTTGATGGGGTAGCTCCAGATGAGGCCGGCGACGTCGACATAGACGTGGGAGTTGGCCTGGAGGAGGGTGAGCATGTTGTCGATCATGGGGTAGCCGGCGTGCATGACCTGGACGCGGAGCTTGGGGTGGCGGGCGAGGAGCTCCTCGAGCAGGAGGGGGTTGCCGGCGGAGCCGCGGAAGTGGGGCATCGCCACGTTGGCTCGGCCGGAACCGCCGGTTCCCATGTGGATGGCGACAGGGATGTCGAGCTCTTCGGCCAGGGCGAAGTACTGGTCGACGGACATGTCGCTGGGGGAGAGGCCCTCGTATTGGAGGCCGATCTCGCCCATGACTTTGAAGCCCTTTTGGGTGAAGTCGTCGCGGAGTTCGGGGAGGGGGACGCGGCCGTTGCCGCCCATACCGCCGCTGGTGAAGCTGGTGCCGGGGATGACGCGGCCGGGCATGGCGTCTTTCCACTTCTGGACGCTCTTCTCGTCGCCGAAGACTACGGCGGTGACGTTGAGGCGCTCCATTTCGGCGGCCATGTCTTTTAGGTATTCACCTTTGGCGGCGGGGCTTAGTTTGGGGGTGCACTCTTCCTGGACCCAGCCGTTGGTGGCCTCTTTGGTCGCGGGGTCGGAGGCGGTGAATTTAGCGGTGTTGGGGCAGATGGGGCCGCCGGGGAAGGACTCGTCCATGGCGTGGACGTGGACGTCGAGGACGGGGAGGGGCTTTGGGGTGGTGTTCTGGGCGAGGGCGGTGGAGCAGAGGGCGACGGCGATGAGGGATTTTTGGAAGGGCGATTGCATAAATGTCTCCTGTGTACGCCATAGTACGTGAGGGTTTTCTGGAGGTGTAAGGGGATGGGAAGGCGCGAGGGTGAGTAAGTGTGAGAGTGGTGCGGGTAACGTCAACTACTGAGATTCTGGCTCCGCCAGAATGACGACGGGAGACAGGTACTTAGATTCTGGATATGCCAGAATGACGGCTCCTACTGCTTTTCTGCCTCGCGGGCTTCTCGGAGGGCGAAGCGGGTGGCGGAGAAGTGGGCTCCGGCGAGGAGCATGAGGCCGGAGAGGAAGGCCCACATCATGAGGCCGACGGAGACTCGGAAGGGGCCGTAGACGGATTCGAAGTCGAGTCTGGGGAGCACGAGGACGTAGAGGTATTTTGCGACCTCCCACGAGAGGCCGATGACTACGGCGGTGGGGAGGACAGCGCTGGGGGGGATTTTGCGGTGGGGCAGGATCCAGTAGACGAGGAAGAACATGAGGATGCTGGCGACTACGGCGAAGACTTCCATGACGAGCCGGGAGACGGCGTGGAAGACGAAGTTGTCAGTATGGCCGAGGAAGATCCAGCCGGTGACGGTCTGCTGGCCCGCGCTCAGGGCTACGGAGGAGAGCAGGAGGACGCCGACGCCGGCTGCGAGGCCGAGGGAGACTATCTGGTTTTCGAGGTAGTTGCGATTTTTTTTGACCCCCCAGACGTTGTTGAGAGCGACTTCGAGCGGAAGGAAGACTCCGGTGGAGGTGATGAGGAGCATGATGACGGAGAAGATCTGCGTGCCCTTGTGAGGGTGCGCGAGGAGCTTCATGTTGTTCATGACGAAGTCCTGATTGGTGGGGAGCAGTGTCTTCATGAGCTGAGTGAGGACGTCGACCATGGCCTTCGAGTGGAAGACCTGCTGGGAGACGGTGAGGAGCATGACGATGAAGGGGAAGAGCGAAAAGATGACGTTGGCCGCGACAGAAAAGGCGTAGGTGTGGACCTCGGTGGAGGCGAGGTACTTGAGGAGAGCTTTGGTCTGGGGCCAGGCGCCGGTTTGGGGGACGAGGGGTTCGACCAGTTCGATGGGGGTATCGGCTGGGGCGTCGGCTGGGGTTTCAACGGCTGGGGACAGGGGCTTTTCGGACATCTCGGCTGGGGAAGATGTCGGCATCTTCAGGGACTCCAATATCTAGGGCGATTTAGGACAAATTTCCCGTTGGTGTAGAGCTAGAGACAAAGCAGATCCCTACGGGATGACAAACAAAAGAGGTAGCAATACTTTATAGCTGCGGGGAAACTTTAGGTGATACCTCGATGCTAGCAGAGGGGAGATTCAGCCGCGTGAGGGCCCATGTGGCGCTTTCGCGGAGTATGGGGTCTTCGGCGTGGGTCCATTCTTGCAGCTTAGGTACGTAAGTTGGGTCGCCGGAGTTCCCCATGGCTATGGCTACGTTGCGATGGAGGCGCTTCCGCCGGGTTCGTTCGAGGGGCGAGCCGGCGAATTCGCTTTTGAAGGTTGGGGCGTCAAGGCTGGCGAGCCAATCGAGCGCGGGGTTGATGAGGTGGTCGCGGCGGGTTAGGCCGGGGATTTCGGAGATTGGCGCACGGCGGTTCCAGGGGCAGACATCCTGGCAGATGTCGCAGCCGAAGACCTGACGGCCCATCTTTTCGCGGAGTTCTACGGGGATTTCGCCCTTCTTTTCGATGGTGAGATAGGCGATGCAGCGGGAGGCATCCATCTGGCGGGTGGGGTGTTCGGGGGTGGGGAGGAAGAGGGCGTCGGTGGGGCAGGCGTCGATGCAGCGGGTGCAGGAGCCGCAGCGGTCTGGGGCGAGAGTGGGGGCCAAGTCCAGAGGGAGGGAGGTGACGATGACTCCGAGGAGGAGCCATGAGCCGAGTGATTCGTTGATGACGCAGGTATTTTTGCCAATCCAGCCGATGCCGGCGCGGGCGGCGAAGTCGCGCTCGAGGATGGGGCCGGTATCGACGTAGCAGCGGGTTTCGCAGGGTGCGAGGTCGCGAAGGCCGGCCTCGACGGCACGGAGGCGGCGGAGCATGTCGTCGTGATAGTCGGTGGGGAGGCCTTCGGAGTCGCCTGTCCAGGCGTATTTTGCGATCCAGCCGGCGGTTGGGGGGGCTGGGTCGATGGAGCGGGGGGCGGGGCCAGTTGGGCCGCCGAGGTTGTAGTTGAGGGCGCAGACGACGATGGATCGGGCCCACGGAATGGCGGTGCGGGCGGAGGTGCGGAGGAGGTCGCCGGTATCGTTGCGGCGTTGGAGGAACAGCATTTCTCCGGAGTGGCCGGCGGCGATCCATTCGGCAAATCGGGTTGCGGAAACGGAACCTTCGGGGGCGTCAGCTTGTGGGGCTGCGGCGACTCCGGCCGCGGCGAAGCCCTGGGCTGTGGCGAGGTCTTGAATATGGGCCAGAAGCGCCGAATTCCATGCGGGAGTCATACTTGATTGAGAGTAGCGTGTCTGGGACCGCGTGGCCATTGAACAAAAGCGGTTGAGTCGGTAGAATCGAAGAGGTAGTCCGCAAAGGCTGCGACGCGGAGAGATGGCAGAGCCCGGTTTAATGCACCTGACTCGAAATCAGACGTACCCTTACAGGTACCGGGGGTTCGAATCCCTCTCTCTCCGCCATTATAACTCCTTTATAATCAATAAGATAAAAATATAGCTAGACTGCCGTGCTTAATGCGTGCATAGCGCCATGTTGATCCTGTACCGTAGGCGTCGCGCGAAATGTAAGAGTTCGTCCCGCACGGCGAAGTGCTTCTGCCCGATCTGGGTACAGGGCGTTCTCCGTGGCTAGACAGTGCGGAAGTCAACGGATCTTACGAATTGGGAAGCTGCAAATAAGCTCATCCGGGATTGGGAGATTCACGGGCTAGAGGTCTCGGTCACGATTGCCGACGTGCTTGATCGATGGATTTCGGATTGCGAAGCTCGGAATCTCGCCCCTGCCTCGCTCCGGAAATACGGTCAATTGAAGCGAGAACTTTCCGCTTGTTGGGGCGAAAAGCAAGTTCGCTCCATCTGTGTGGACGACGTGCGGAGACTCCGCGAGTCTTGGACGTTTTCGCCTGAGACGATGGCAAAGCACCTCGAACTTGTCAGGTCATTTTTCTCTTTTTGCGTGGACTCCGGTTGGATTGAGAAGAATCCGGCCAAAGGAGTGAAAGCTCCGCAATCAAAACAGTCTCCGACATTACCGTATTCCGAATCAGAGTGGCGGGACATCCTAACCGCACTCGATGTTACAAAGGGATTCATAACCAATCCCCTGTAAGGATTGCAAAGCAGCTCCGCGGGCTGATCTTGTTGATGCGGTTCTCTGGGCTTCGGATTTCGGACGCCGTTGCTCTGGAACGGAATCGGGTTGATTCATTGGGGAGATTGTTTATTTATCAGGCGAAAACGGGACAGCCTGTATCCGTGCCGTTGCCTCAAATCGTACTCGCCGCGTTAGCCGCATGTGATGAGGAGAGCGGGTGATTTTTCTGGAATGGGGACGGAACATTGAAAACGGCGACAACGGATTGGTCTGCGCGGATGAAAAAGGTCTTC
The DNA here is from genome assembly GCA_043783075.1 of Rhodanobacteraceae bacterium. GTDB lineage: Bacteria > Acidobacteriota > Terriglobia > Terriglobales > Acidobacteriaceae > Edaphobacter. The sequence goes on along the minus strand of JAYVZU010000127.1, from coordinate 459 downwards.
GTCCTGGCTGGGATTCCAGCGGGTCATAGTCACCGATTGCGCGATACGTTTTCAGTCGATCTGCTTTCAAAGGGTGTGCCGATACAGACGGTTTCTATCCTTCGTGGGCATACCAGCGTAAAGACCACGGAAAAACACTACTCGCCTTGGGTGAAAGCATCTCAGGATGCGCTGGAGGATGCGGTAAAGGCGACGTGGGCGTAAGATCGAGGCGTTTCCCTAGATGAGAAATTATGGCAAGAAAGCGCCCTCAACTCCTGGAGCCTCTTCGTCGCTTTGATTACGCGCTTGTCGGTTCCAAGATCGAAGGACTGTTTACAAATGTCGATCGCGATCTCCAGCGACGAGCAAAGCAAGCCTTAGGAGCTTGTTGAAATAGCCGCAGCGTACGTCGTTTCTGTCTGAATTTTCGTGAGTTGGTCGGTGGAGTTGGAAGAGTCCGGGGTCACTGAGCTCTGC
>JAYVZU010000126.1:0-19880 GCA_043783075.1 Rhodanobacteraceae bacterium | reverse complement strand
ATCGGCAACGAGTGCCTCGTGGAACTCTGTGGCGTTACCTTCCGCGAGCGTCGCCGCCGGACACTACTACCTCATCCAGGCCGCGGCGGGAACGACAGTCACCAATTCGCCTCTGCCGGTGACTGCAGACTTTGTGATTACGGGGACCGGCTCCACTGGCAGTCAGCTCAACTTCCCCGCAACGGCGGGGAAGGTAGCGATCGTCAACGGCACGGCGGCATTGACCGCTGTCTGCCCCAGCCGGGGCGCCGCGACCGGCGCATATGTTGATTTGATTGGTTTTGGTACCGCAACCTGCTTCGAAGGAAATGCTGCCGCCGCCGCTCCCAGCAACAGCACGGCCGATGTTCGCAACAATGTAAACGTTGACGCGATCGATAACTCGCTGGACTTTGCCGTCGGAAGCCCCAACCCGCACAACTCAGGTTCGTTGACGGTGCCGGTCACTCCGCCCACGGTGAACATTCACACCATCCAGGGTTCGAAGTCGACGACCGGGATGACGATTTCTCCCTACGCGGGCCAGCAGGTTACGACGACCGGCGTAGTCACGACGGTGCTCCCGAATGGCTTCTTCATTCAGAATTCCGATAATCTTGCCGACACCGATCCCACCACGCCAGAGGGAATCGACATCTTCACCAGCAGCAGGCCCACAGTTGTTGTCGGCAACGTCGTCACCGTTACGGGCAAAGTCCAGACTTTCCCTGCCGTCACCGCCAGCCACACCCCGGCAACCGAAATTACTGGACCGACGGTGACCGTGACGTCGCCGGGTTCACCCACAGCCTTGCCGACACCGGTAGCCCTGACCTCTGCCATGCTCACACCGTCGGGCGGGCTGTACCAGTTCACGCCGTATGAAGGCATGCGGGTAACGATTGCATCCGTCAGCTCTGTCTCCGGCACAACCGGCTCTATTACAGCCGCAAACGAAGCCAACGAGGTTGCCACTTCCAACGGGTATTTCTATGGCGTCATCACTGGAACGCCGCGTCCGTTCCGGGAGCCCGGCATCGATATTCGCGATGTTGCTATCACCGGTGCACCGACCGGGACCGCAAAATTCGATGACAACCCGGAACGCATTCTGATCGACACAATTCTTTCAGGCGGTACTTCGATCGAGATCTCAACCGGAGCTGTGCTTCCCAACGTGTCGGGTGTTCTGGACTTCACCTTCAGTGCAGACTCCTTCTACGATCCCAGCCGGCTCATCCTCGATGCGGGCTATCCGCGCTCATCGGTCGTCGCTGGCATGACTCCAACACCGGTCGCTCCCGCAGCTTCGAACGAGTTCACTGTGGCGTCTTACAACATTGAGCGCTTCTACAACCCGGCGCAGACCACACCGGACGATCTGTACTTCGTCCCGGCAGGCGTGCAGGGCTTCAACGGTAGCCCCGGGACAGGCATCACCTCGACCGGACAGACGTTCATCTCAGCCGCAGTAGATGTCACGCCAGCAGCCTACGCAACTCGACTGAAAAAGCTGTCTCTGGCGATCCGGACGATTCTGAACACTCCAGATGTTGTGACGCTGGAGGAGGTGGAAAACCAGACCGTAGCGAGCGATATTGCCGCACAGATCAATGCGGATGCTGGAGTGTCCAATCTTTACACCGCCTACAGCACCGATAACAGCACGTTCTTCACGCAGGATGGCACAGGAATTTCCGTCGGCTTCCTGGTGAAGAACACGGTCAATAAGCTGGGACTCACACAGTTTGGCGCTGGCAAGACCTTTACTCCAACTACCAGTACCAACCCGATCTCGCAGAACGACCGGCCGTGGTTGGTGCTGAATGCAGGTGTGAAACGCGCGAACTCGAAGGACTATCCGGTCACGGTGATCGTCAACCACATGAAGGCGCTGACGGGCGTGAACAGTGCGACCTCCACCTCGACGCGGCAGAAAAAGGAGTTTCAGGCAGAAGACATCGCAGCGTACATTCAGGGGCTGCAAACTGCCGGACAGCACGTCATCTCGGGTGGGGATTTCAACGCCTTCGAGTTCTCCGATGGCTACACGGATACTCTGGCAACCTGTACTAACACCAACGTCCTGCCCACCACCCAGGTCGTGCAGCCTGGTGTGGCCGGCCTGGTATCACCGCCGCTTGCAAACCTCGCGCTGACGCTTCCCGCCAACCAGCGTTGGTCGTACCAGGAGGGTGGCAGCGCGCAGATTCTGGATCAGATGGTCGTCACGCCAGAGCTTCTGGCAGGCGGCGCCCACTTCGCCTACGCCCACCTGAACGCGGACTTCCCAGCAACGCTCTACAACGACGCGACAACACCGGCACGTAGCTCCGACCACGACGTAGCGGTTGGGTATTTCGTACTCCCTGCGCCTGTGCTGGCCGGAACCGTTGCGCCTGCGCCGTTGACCTTCCCCGGCACCACACTCGGCATTTCGTCTGCCGGATTAGTCGTTACGTTCAGCAACACGGGCGAAGGCCCGGTCAACGTTACCAGCGTGACAGCTACAGGAGACTTTGCCGTCTCAAACAACTGCTCCACGGTCGCGATCAACTCCAGCTGCTCCGCCAACGTGGTCTTCTTGCCAACGGTACTCGGAACGCGCACCGGGACGATCACCTTTGCGACCAATGTTCTCGGCGCAACCTTTACAGTCGCCGCAACCGGCACCGGGATAGCCCCTCCGCCTCCGACGTTCACGCCCGCAACCCTGACCTTTGCCACGACGGGGATCGGGTTCAGCGCGGCGGCCCAGACCATCACGTTGACCAACCCGGCGACCACGGCCGCAACAATCGGCTCCATCACCGCGACCGGAGACTTCTCGCAGACCAATACCTGTCCGACCAGTCTTGCGGCGAAGGCCACGTGTACCGTTTCGGTTGTCTTCAAACCAACGGCGGCAGGAGCTAGAACTGGCACTCTAACCGTTGTGACCACAGGGTTCTCCGCCGGTACACTCACTGGCTCACTCACTGGGACGGGAATCGTTCCGGACTTCTCGCTGGGCGATTCCACCGGCAGCAGCAGTACGACCCTCTCCGTGATCGTCGGCAATGCCAACCAGATTATGCTGACGTTTACGCCTCAGAATGGCTTCTCCGGGACAGTAGCGCTAACCTGTGCGGCTGTCGGAACTGCGCCGCTGGGTGTTACCTGCACGGTGCCGGCTGCTTTCCCGGTTAGCGGTGGGCCAGTCATGCAGGCGATCACCTACAGAACTACGTCCCGTCACGTGATCACCGGGGTGTCGTCCGCGTCGTTCTTCACCGGGCTGGACTCGACGGGGATATTGTTTGGCCTGTCCGTGCTCGCGATGCTGCTGGCTGCTCGAATCCGGGGGCTGAAACGCTACACCAGGCTGTGCGGTCTGCTGGCGGCCGCGTTCGCCGTCTGCCTCGCCGCATCGGGTTGTGGCTCAGGTGTAAATCCCAACGCAACCCCAGCCGGGACTTATACCTACGCCGTCACAGCCACCAGCGGCACCTCGTCCCATACGGAGACCATTACGCTTATCGTGCAGTAGGGTCGGGTCGAACATCATCGATGCCCAAGGTCGAAGCCCCTGTGCCCGAGCGCACCAGGATCGCTCCGACCTGCGCTTTACGGTGGAGCTAATCGAGGTCGTTCAGGTTCCCTAGGAAAGCTGTGCGCCAGTTCGGCATAAACCGTGACATAAATTTTCTTCCAATGGTGTAGAGTGAGGGGGCCGGAGGTCCGGTATTCTCCATCGAGCTTTATGTGGGAAGGGGAACTACTCGAACCTCGACTCGTTGGATGAGTCGGCTACTCGGCTTCTGTCATTTGGATTTGCAGGAATTTCAATTTCCGCAGGGCGCTTTCGCTAGGCATCGCGGCTTATGAGGTACCCGGCAATGCAACGTTTCGAGCCTTCGGAACGCACGCTGCGAGTAGCTGCCCTAGTTGTCTTATTCTGCCTGTTCGCAGATATTGGCGGCTGGGGACAAGTCCCAATGGGGAAATCCAAGCCGCGTAAAAACGCGCCTCCGACGGTGACTCAACCGGCCCCCAAGCCCGATGTGGAAGCAAAGCCCGAGCCGCCGCCCCGTGAGATACGGCCCGACACAGTCAGCATTCCCGGACCGCTGCGCTCTTTCCTGCGGATGGCTGGAATGAGCCAGAAGGCTCTGCCAGACGAGATTTTGCCCTTGCTATCCCAGCGGGTTTACCTGTCCGGGTATCAGGGCGACAGTCCAACCGAGTTCCTAGTGCTGCTGCGCAGATACGTACGACAAGCGCGAGAGTTGGAGGCGCTGGCCGGCTCGAAGAATGCCATTCAGGTCGCCGATTGCAACGACGCCGGCCCTTTGCTACAAGTTCTTGGATATCGCCTGCGGAAGGGATGCGCCGGCAAGGACACGGTGCTCGAAACCGCCAACCCTGAACGTGCCTTCCTGACCATCGACTCGGGCTTTCCGCTTACCGATCTTGAAGAAGCGCTGGGTAAGGGAGTGCCATTCACCTACGTCTATGTGCCCTCTCGGGTGCCGGTGCTCTTTCGGGAGTCGGATTGGATCCAGGCAGGTGCCGTGCAGAAGCTTCAGTTCGGAAACTGCCTCGACACGCTGCTGAACGACCCCGCTGTAGCCCGCCTCTATCATGCGATGAGCATTACGGATGCCAAGACCCGCCAGGTGTTGAAGGGTTCCGTCGGACTACGCGCGATGTTGCCGGTCGCGCCCGTACTTGATTTCTATGGCAGCCAGATCAGTATCCGCTCGGGGCGCGTGCTGGTTCCGGGAGGCACCAGGGCAGAGGCTGGCTGGAAGAGTCTGGTTGGAGCGAGCCCGCAATCTCCGACGTCTTTTGTGACCCACCTGCTCACCAAGGACGACGGCTGGGTGGCGGCTTATTTCGATGCCTTATCGCGGGTCGACGCGGCGCAGCAACAACACCTGACCCAATCTCCTCGGCTGCAACACTATTATGAAGCCCTGCACACGGCCGAACCCAAGGGAAGGGCTGCATACGGGGTCTTCCGGCAGGCATCGGAGCTGCTCGTGCTGGATGCCCGGCTGCGGTGGGACGCGAACGGCGACCCCTACATTCCCGGATCGATTGCCGCTTGGAAACAGCTCGCTCAAGACCATGCCACTGCCAAGATGTTTCACAACTGGAAGCGGCGCGGCTACTCCCCGGATACACCTGACAAATTGGTGGAAGCGTTGACTGCATCGACCCGCCACGAGTCTGAGGCCGGCCCGCTGCAGTTCTATCTCACCCTGAGTGAGTTGGATCGGAGACGGCCTGCGGATCGCAAGATCAGCCCTCAAATCGTCACTCGTCTGGCCGGCAAATTTTCCGACCTGAGCAGCTGGTACCTCATCTTCTCCGAGTTTCCCACCCTGACCGACGCGGCCATGTTGAAGTTCCTCGATGTTGTCGGGGATGTAGAAGGGATCCATAACCAGTCTCTCCGCGCCAATGCGTTCGGCGCTTTTCAAGCCAATGTGGGGCTTTGGCAGATCCTCGCACGCCAGCACCAGATCCAAGATGCCGACCTGGATGCATCGTGGAAGAGCATGATCGATCCGTTTGGAAAGATCACTTCGCCGGTCCAGTTGTTTGACTCGACCCGGCAATCCTTCCGAGAGATTCTTCGCGCCTCCGGTGGCGATCCTGATGGTGCACCCAGTCAGATCGTTGAGCGTCTGGCGGGGCCGATTCAGGACAGCCCCGACGCGCGGCGCATACACGACCGGCTGGCCACCAAGATCCGCGCTGTACTCGAAGATCAGCAGCTCGCCTCGCTGGATACGCTCTATGCTTTAAGCGATGGTCTGCAGGTCATGGGGACGACGGGCGGCAAACAGTCCGGTGATTTATTGTCGATGGCGAACGAGCTCCGCGGATTCGAGCTGCCTCGTCCGATCTTTACAAACAGCGAGAAGATTAGCTGGGCACCCTCGGTTTACACCGCACATCACGTCGAGCTACAGGTGCAGACCGACCTGACCAAGGTCATCAAGTCTCCGGCGACGCGCGCTCAGCTGGAGGCCGCACGCGGTCAGCTTGTGCCATTCCTTCGCGACACGCTGGTCGGATTGAACTACGCCTACTACGAACCGCCCGGAGCGCAGATCCTCCATGCCAATTCGCTCTTCGTACGCGCCCACGATTTCCTTAGCACCTCGGTCGTAGGGGCGGAGCAGATATGGCAGGCTCCGGTAGTGGTTGGTGCCGGGGTCTCAGCCGGCGGCGGAGCTTATCTGATGGGCTCGCTGATCGATCTGCCCTATGCGCTGGCGACTGCCGAACAGGATTTCATCGTCCCTGAAAATGTGCAGGCGCTCATCTTCAGGGAGTTCGTTCCCATCCTCATAACCAGCGCCATTCTCCCACGCTGGTGGAGTGTCAGTCCAAATGAGTTGCACGCGGCCGGCCTGTATCAGCGCTTCGGCGAGGAGCTTCTGCGCGCATCGGTGAAAGACGTCAACGTTCGTGCGAGCGTTGTCGATCTCCTATCCAAGCATGTGTCGCCGCAGCGACTGGAAGAGATCACCGACGCAATCTCCCGCGATGGCGGCCCTGCGATTCTTCTCCCCGGTCTGATGCCGTCAGAAATCTTTTACATCGCGGAGGAGTATCGCAGGCTCTATCCCGATGAAGTTGCGACCGTTGGACCTTTCGGCAAGGAACTGGCTGAGCTGGCGATCCGGGCCTCGGCGGATGTGGATCGTCAAACGCTCTCCGAGCTGTTCGGGGTGCCGCATCCTACGCTGTCTCGAAGCAACGCCCGTGAGATTTTGAACGTGCCGCCATTCCCGTTCTCCGGCGGCTTCACGAGCCGACTGTTCGGCGAGTCGCTCGAATCCACCAACCTCTATTGGGCGCGGATGGCGGATGAGATGGGCTACTCCCCGGCGATGCTGCACGTTCTTGTCCCGGAACTCACGCGGCTGATGGCAGGAAAGATCTTCGCGACCAGCTTCGAGGATATTCCCGCGCTGCTCCGAGCGATGCATGAGACAGGCGAAGAGCTTCGCGAGGGCCGGGTCGCCTCCCTTCGCAGAACGGCAGATGTACCCATCCAAGCACCGTCGACCAGCGATCGATAATACATGTCGGAGATTCCATGAAGACCTTCCTGCTCGCGCTCTGCCTTCTTACCTTCGGCTGCCTCGTCAACCCTGGCGCATTCGCCCAGGACGATCGTATGCGGCTGCGCATCGATGTCACGCTGGTCGAGGTCAACATCGCGGTGACGGATTCCAAGGGCAATTACGTCCGCGATCTCAAGCCCGAGAACTTCGTGGTCCTGGAGGACAATATCCCGGAGAAACTGGCCACCTTCGAAGAAGGTCACGACTCGCCACGAATCGTGCTCAACCCTGCGGCAGCGTCGGCTGCCCCATCGGGCGTCAGCCCTTTGCCCGGCGAAAAGCTCGCCCGCGCAGGCGAGTCCAATCTTTTCATCTTGTTCGACACCAGCAATTACATGTATCGCGGATTCGTCTTCGCGCAAGATTCGATCGCCGACTTTGTCCGCTCACTGGAGGGCGTCGACCGGCTCGCGCTCTACTCGTACAGCCGCGATCTTTCACGGGTCGCACCGCTGACTACAGATCGTTCGCGTGTACTCCGAGGTGTGCGGGAGACTGTCGCCGGCGACGACGCCGCGCTCTACAACGGTCTGCTGATGACCGTCAAAGATGCCGCTCCGTTGTCCGGGCGCAAAGCAATCGTTGTCTTCTCGAACGGGCCCGACAATGCCAGTCTCGTGCCGCCCGAAGACATTGCTGAACTGGCTCAATCGACCGGAACGATCATCTATATGATCAGCACCCGCGAAGCGCAATCCGAACCCATCTCCAGCGCAGTCTTCGAGCGCATCACCAAGACCACCGGAGGCAAGGTCTACTTCGCAAAAGACTGGAGAGATGAGCGGCAGGCGTTCGCATCCATCCGCGACGACCTCGCGCACCTCTATTCCATTAGCTATTATCCGCAGTCCAATCCCAATCGTGGCTTCCGCAAGATTACGGTCAAACTGGTGGGCAAGGACGCGCATAAGTACCACATACGAACGCGGGAGGGCTACCGTGTTCTTCGCCAGTCCGAACGATCGGTAGCCGATGTCCTGACCGCCGCCCCAGCCGACTCGTCGCCGCAGCAATAAGCGCCGGGCTTCTGGCCGGATGGATGACGCATCACCCGGGAAGCCTCATTTTGAACGTAAGATCCGGGTTACGGACACGGGGCCAATTAAGCCAGAGGGCAACAACGGATCGTTCGTCTTGTAGGTGCTGTTTGGCACGAAGGTCACCTTCGTGGCTCCCGGTTGCTGGTCGCCGATCAGGCGGTTCGGCCAAAGGGTCACTACCTTGATAGAAAGAGAGTTCTCGCCTGGCTTTACCGCGTCGGTGATGTCAATTCGGTAGGGCGGTTTCCACGCTGTACCCACGGATTTTCCGTTGACGATTCCCTCAGCCAGTTCATGAACCTTTCCGCGGTCTAGTTCCATCTTAGCCATTGAATCTGAGGTGAAGGCTGGAAGAGTGATTGTCTGGCTGTAGGTCGCGACACCGGAAAAGTACTTAATGCCCGGGTTTGTGTTGTTCGTCCAATCAGACAAGTCGTCGAACTCGGCGGACTTCGGAGCCCCGCGTCCGGGCTCGAACTCGACATGCCAAGGACCGGTTATCGCCATAACTGGCGTCCGCAGGGGCGCGGGTATGTCATGCGACATCTGCTTAGCCGGCTCGCGGAAGACCACGAATACAACGTCGCGGGCCTCAAGCCGCATCGGCACCGTGGTTACGCCGTCATGAATGGTGTATGAGGCAGGCTCGATGGTTCCCCGGTCTGCCATCCAAAGCTCGGGAACCTTGCCCGTCACGCGAAAGTCTGCGGTGGTGTAGGCCTGGTGGTCTGCACGGTTGTTCACGAAGTAAATGTCTGTATCGTTGTCGCGCCGATGCTGGAACTGTACGACGGAGTCCTGGTCTGGCTTGATGTAGGTGAAGTCCGGTGCGATGGCCTCCATACCGAGTACCTGTGCCAGATCCAATGTGCAGTAGACCTTGCCGGAGCCGACCTTTAGCTGAGTGCCGTTGCCCGGCCATAGGGCGTTTCGAGTGGCGTTCCAATCCTTCGCGTTGTCTGCAAGGCTGGGTGAGTCGATGGGCGGCAGACCGACGATGACGGCACCGGCTTCAGCCAGGCTCTGCAGCTTCTTCAGCACGGGCAACGTCATGCGCTGGCTGGTTCCGGCTAGGTAGAGCAGCCGATACTGCATGCCGGATTTCGTGACCAGCTTTCCGTCGCGGACGGAGAACTCATTCAGAATCGCTTCGCTGTTCACAAAGTCATAGTTGTAACCCTCGGTGATCTGCGGCGCTCGGGCATGGTTGATTCCCGTTGCTGATTCCTCTTCACCATAAAAGTAGGCGACGTCGATGACTGCCTTGCCCTGCTGCAGGAGAAAGGAGCTTCGGGCTATGTAATCCGTCCAGGTCCGCGCCTGCTCCGACCACGTTTCGAGCCGGTTGAACCACATGCCGTACTGGCCAAACGCTCTGCCCTCTGCTGGGCCTCCGATGCGCTGTAACCGGAACGCCTACGCTGCCGGCAGTTGCGCCCCAGTTTGCGGCTTACCGTGGAAGCCGCCCGCTTGAGTACGCGCGCGATCGCGCGCGTACTCAAGCCTCTCTCCCTCTGCACCTGGAGCTCGATACGCTCCTCAAGACTCAGTTGTTGATACGTTCTTCCCATGCAACATCTTCTCCAGAAAATGTTGCACATCTACTTGGAGCGCGGCGAGGGAATTCGTAAGTGTGTATTCGTTGCGCATCTGCGGGGCGAACAGATATTGACGAAGTTTGGGGTTATAGATTGCCCGTTCTCGGGCATAATCTCGAACTAGAGATACATTCCAGCACCCTGTTCACAATGTGAGTTCAATGGGAGGCAATTATGGGAACTGCATCGGTTATTGCACCGCCGGTATCGTCGAATCGTTCTGGCATGGGTGCCATTCCATATGAAGGTGGCGTAACGTTTCGCGTCTGGGCAAAGTTTCCGGCGCAGGGTAAAGTCGCCGTCGTCGGGGACTTCAATAGCTGGAAGACCGATACGAATCCATTGGGTCCAGATGGCGATAGCGGCTACTGGTCGGTCGACGTGCCGGGGGCGAAGATCGGCGATGAGTATCAGTACTTTATTCCGGGTGCTGGCAATGGCGGCTTCAAGATGGATCCGTACGCTTCGTCTATCTCGCAGACGAGTGGATTTATGCACGCCGTGGTTACGCCGCGGGATACTGCTTACGTTGGTGGATATACGACGCCGAAGTGGAATGAGGCGGTGATCTACGAACTGCATATCCCCACGTTTACAAGCGTCGACGCGGCTCACGAGGGCGACTTCGATACTGCGTTTGCAAAGTTAGCAGACCTCGCGGATATGGGGATCAACGCGATCGAGATTATGCCGTTGGGACAGTTCAAGGGCATCAGCGCGACGGGATATAACCCGGGCTATATCTTCGCGGTCGAAGACTCGTATGGTGGGCCGGATGAGTTTCGCGACTTTGTCAACAACTCCCACGCAATCGACGTCGCTGTGATTCTCGATGTGGTCTATAACCACCTCGGCGATACCGACTTGTGGCAGTTCGACGGCTGGTTTACACCGGACAGATTTTGTCCGTTTCCGCACACCAGGCCGGTGGAGACCCAGGGTGGGATTTACTTCTATCAGGACAGCCGCGCCCACACGGACTTCGCTCACACCAGATTCGATTTCGGACGGCCGGAGGTCCAGCAGTATGTTTTGGACAACGTGCTGCGCTGGACCCACAGCCGGTTTGTGGACGGGCTGCGATTTGATTCGGTCGTCAACATACGAGGTGTGCAGGTTGGCGCGGACTATGAGTTCGACCTGCCGGACGGGAAGGCGCTGCTGTGCCGGGTCAACCAGGAACTGCAACAAACGCAGCCGTGGAAGCTGACCATCGCCGAGGATCTACAGAATTATGGGGCGATCACGCAGCCTGTAGATCAGGGCGGCTTCGGCTTCGGCGCGCAGTGGAATAACAGTTTCTGCTTCGCGCTGCGGAATGCGGTGCTGGAGTTCGACGATGCGGCCCGACCGATTAGCACGATTGCGTACGAGATCAATGCGATCTCCGGTGCGGCGGCCTTCAAAACCGTAATCTACAGCGAAAACCATGACCGCAACGACCCGGGGCAGGGAGGTGGGCGCATCAACCAGATGATCTCGCCGGGATCGTCGGATAGCTGGGCAGCGAAGAAGCGATCCACGCTTGCGGCGGCGGTCGTGCTAACTTCGCCAGGAATTCCGATGCTGTTTCAGGGCCAGGAATTCATGGAGTGGAGACCGTTTCCAACGAGCGGCAATCCGAATCCGGAGCCAATCGATTGGAGCTTGCGGGATAAGTTCTCCGGCATTCGCAACCTGTATCGCGACCTGATTCACCTACGCCGCAACTGGTTCAACAATACCCGTGGACTACGCGGCGCGAATACCCATGTTCTGCCGGTGTTTGACGACAATATGCTCATCTTTCACCGGTGGGATCAGGGTGGAGCGAGCGATGACGTCGTTGTCGTCTGCAACTTCGCCAACCAGGGCCATGCAAGCTATACGATTGGGTTTCCGAGTGGCGGAATGTGGCGGGTTCGGTTCAACAGCGACGCCGGAAGTTATGATGCATTCTTCTCGAACTGGAACAGCTTCGACACTTCAGCCGATGGGCCGCCGCTGAACGGAATGCCATGCAGCGGGAATATTGAGATTGCGCCATATAGCTGCATTATTTTGTCGCAGGATTAGCTTTCCTGGACAACAAAAGGCCGCGCTTAAGTGCGCGGCCTATTGTTTGTTGCGGAGAATTATCGGCTGGCTGTTACGGTCGGCTTCGGCTTTCCGGAGTGGTCGGCCAGAGCCTGTGCCTGCGGCATAAAGCTGAGCGCTTTCTGGATCTGCGGATCCCAGATTGCTCGCACCTTTTGGCCTTCTACCTGACCGAACTGCGAGGTGAACAGGTCGCTCTTGATCGACTCCTTGACCCAGTCCATGTTGGCGGTAAGGTCGGCGTCCGTCACTTCGACACTCTTCGATTTCAGGAATGCCTTGAAGTCTGAAAGAATCGCATCGTCTACGTCGAAGTCCTTCGCGACGGTGTGGCTGGCGAGGTACTTCTTCGAGAAGTTGAAGAAGGCGTAATGCTGGAGCAGTACATTTTGGACACGGTCAGCCTTCACCGGGTCAATGTGCTCATCCGGGGTGATGCCGCCGCCGCCGTAGACCGTGCGACCGGCGTCTGTGAGCTTCACCTCGCGGTTAGCGTTGTCCTTGGGGTTTGAGGCGTCGCGCACATAGTAGTAGTCGTACAACGACATATTGTTGTATGGGCGCTGGATCAGGCGGCCCGACGGTGTGTAGTAGTGGAAGGTCGTCAGAGCGAGACCGGTGTTCTGGCTCAGCGTAAAGACGGTCTGCACGAGGCCCTTTCCGAAGGTCGTTTCGCCGACGATCAGTGCGCGGTCGTGGTCCTGCAGAGCGCCGGAGACGATCTCTGCCGCCGAAGCCGTGTTGCGGTTTACGAGGACGACGATGGGGAACTTTGGACCCTGCTCGCCGCGTGACGCGGAGTAGATTTGGTCGGCGGCGGCGCGTCCGTGCTGCGAGACAACAACCTGCCCCTTTTCGAGGAACTTATCCGACATATCGACTGCCTGATTCAACAGGCCGCCGGGGTTGCCGCGGAGGTCAATCACCAGACCCTTCAGCGGGCCATCCTGGCGGAATTTGTCGATAGCCTCGCCGACTTCCCGGCCGGTCGTCTCCTGGAAGTTGGTGACGTGCATGTAGCCGACATTCGGCTTGATCTGGAAGGCCAGATCGACCGAGGGCCGGGGAATCTCGTCGCGCACGACGTCGAAGGTCATCGGCTTATCGCGGCCTTCGCGGGACATCTGGATCAGGACGTGGGTTCCGCGCGGTCCCTTCAGCATGGCGGCCACAGCGGCGGAGTCGAGGCCGTCGGTCGGTTTTCCGTCGACCGAAATGATCATGTCGCCGGGCTTCACGCCAGCCTTAAAGGATGGTGTTCCCTCAAATGGGTACAGCACCAGGATTTTGATCACGCCATCGATAAGCTGGGGCTGGATCGTCATACCGACGCCGTAGTAGCGCCCATGCTGGTCCTCGCGCATCTGCGCGTATGCCTTTGGATCGTAGAAGTTAGAGTGGGGGTCCAGAACGTGCAGCATCCCGGGGATGGCTCCGTCGTAGATCGCCTTGTCGGTGCGGTCGGAGTCCATCTTCTCGGCGTAGTTCTGCTCGACCAGCGAATAGACCGAGGTGAAGGACCTCAGCGAGTCGCGCAGGGTGGACTCGTCGGAGGCAGACTGGGCTGCCACCTTCTGGTTGATGACCGACCCGAGAATACCGCAGGTCGCGAGGAAGACGGTGACGGAGAAGAATGCGCGGCTAGTGCGGGGTGCCATCAGGGTATTTGACCTCGGGGTAGACGGGGATTTTGGGGGTTAAAGCGAGCGAACCTCCGCGATCTGGCGCGTCGAGTCTTGGACGGAGTATAGCAGGATGGGGTTAGCCGATGGGTCCGACGTAATCTGACTCAGACGATACGCCTGCGAACAGGTAGAATGAGTAGACCGGTAACGACTTTGCAGGGTGAAGAGTCCAATGCTGTAGTTGGCCGGCGGTCTTCTGATGGAAGCGAGAGAACTTTGACTTTGAACGTAACGAATTTGTCTCTGAATGAGCGCGCCGTGCGTCGTTTTGCCTTGGTAGCTGTGGTGGTTACGGCCGGTTCGCTCTTCGCGATCGCCACACAGGCGCAGGTGGTGAAGGCTCCCCGGTATGGCCAGGCTCCGATCGAGGCGCCCACTCCGCAGGTCTTTTTGCCGCCACTTCCTACGGCCATTACGCCCCACGGCACCGTGGTTGAAGACATCGTCGTGCGAATTAATGACCAGATCATTAGCCGCAGCGATGTCGAGCGCCAGCAGCAGCAGTTACTCCAGTCTGCGGCACAAGCGAATGCTTCCAAGGAAGAACTGGCCAACGAGCAGAAGAATATGCTCCGCGACATGATCGACCAGCAGCTATTGCTCTCTCGCGCCAAGGAACTCGGCCTGAATGCCGATTCCGATGTGATCCGGCGTCTGGATGACATCCGCAAGCAGAACAAGTTTGAGTCGCTGGACGAGCTTGAGCGCGCCGCCCGCAAAGAAGGCGTGAATTTTGAAGACTTCAAGGCGCAGATTCGCAACCAGCTTCTGACGCAGATGGTAGTTCGCGACGAAGTCGGTCGCCGTCTACAGCTTTCCCAGAACGATCTGGCGAAGTACTATAACGCGCACAAGGAAGATTTCGTGCAACCGGAGCAGATTCGGTTGAGTGAGATTCTTATTCCGACCGCCGACGATGCCAGCCCGGCAGATATCGCGCAGGCTGAGGCCAAAGCCGCAGATGTGAAGGCTCAGCTCGAAAAGGGTGGAGATTTTGCAGAACTTGCGAAGAAGTACTCCGGTGGCCCATCCGCCGCACAGGGCGGGGAACTCGGCCTGTTCAAGCGCGGTGCCCTCGCCAAGGTACTCGAAGATCAGACGTTCAACTTGAAGGAAGGCGAATCGACTGCGCCGACCCGGACTCGTCAGGGATTCGTCATTCTGAAGGTGACGGAGCACGATCAGGAGGGCCCAGCCCCGATGAAGAGCGTGCAGCCACAGATTGAGGAAGCGATGTATATGCAGGCGATGCAGCCCGCCTTGCGCGCTTACCTGACCAAGCGTCGGTCAGAGGCGTACCTCGATATCCAACCCGGATTTATTGACTCTGGTTTGACGGGATCCGAAACCAAGCCGCTATTTACGGCGTATGCTCCGCCGGCTCCGAAAAAAAAGTTAGTAAAGAAGAAGGCGCGCTTCGACCGCGATGCCGGCAAGAGCAAGACAGTTATCGCTTCGCCCGACACGACCGGTGGACGTACGCTGACGGGTGCCGATGCCCAGGTCACGCAGGTAGATGCCGTAACCGGTTTGGCGAAGATCTCGGCACCTCCCGCTGAGGGCAAGAAGGGTAAGCACCTCCGGCGCGAGAAGATTCGCTATGGTCAGGCTCCGCGTAACTCGCTGCCCGCAGGTGCCGAAACCAGTGCAGAGGCCGATACTGCGGCTGCTGCGCCGGGTGCTGTGATGGCCTCGAATGGCGCGGCTGGACCCACGGAGACGGCAAATCTTCAGGACAATGCCTTGAGCCAGCAGGCTCCAGAACAGAAGAAGACTCGCTTCTCCTCGAAAGCCAAGGAGATGAAGGATAAGAAGGCAAACACCATTACGGCTAAGCAGGGAGAGAAGATTATCGCCAAGCCCGTTGCCATGACGGCTGACGACAAAGCTGCCGCTCAGACCCAGGCGGCGCCACTCGGTCTCGGTGGCGACACCGTGAAAAAGCCGAAGAAGCCGAAGAAGGTAAAGGGCGCCCCGAAGGCCCGGCTTGAAGATAAGCCGACTCAACCGAAGCCGGTTGCTCCGACTGTGGAGCAGACGGCCAACCCGGCACTGGCTCCGACGGCGGTTGCTCCGGCACCGACACCGACGCCTAAAAACTAACCCAAAAGGCAGGATGAATGACGCGAGAGAGCTTTCGAGCCTCTCGCGTTTTTCTTTTGGAGCCATCATCGGGATATGCTGAGGAGCTATGAAGGACTTTTACATTCAGGACGCACCGCGCTTCGAGAACATGGTCATCACCAGTTATTTCTGCCTCTCGCAGATGCAAAAGCGCGATAAGAAGACTGGCGGGCAATATCTCGCCATGACCCTGAGCGATAAGACTGGCTCGTTTGACGCCCGCATGTGGGATGACTTCGCTGAGGCCGCACTTTGCGGTGACGGCGACTACGTGAAGGTGCAGGGGCAGGTGACGAAGTATCAGGGCCGGTGGCAGATTACGTTGACCAAGATGCGGAATGCGGCGGAGAGCGAGGTCGATACCTCCGACTTTCAGGCTGTCTCCCAGTTTCCGGTCGCGGAGATGGACGCTGAACTTCGCGGCATCGTCGACGATTTTACCGATCCAGATTTGAAGCGGCTGGTCCTGGCGTTTCTGGATGACGAGGAGATTGGCCCGGCATTCCGCGTCGCTCCTGCGGCCAAAATGCTGCACCACGCCTGGATCAGCGGTTTGTTGGAGCATGTGCTGACGCTGGTGAAGGTCTGTCTGGCCACCGCGCCGTTTTATCCGGAGGTAAATCAGGACCTCCTGTTGACGGGGGCCATCCTGCATGACATCGGCAAGGTAAAAGAGCTGAGCTGGAAGACAAACTTCGGCTACACCTTAGAGGGCCAGATGATCGGCCATATCTCGATCGCGCAGGGAATGTTGCGGGAGAAAGTGCAGCTTCTCGCCCCGTTCCCAGAGCGTCTGCGCATTCTGGTTGAGCATATGATTCTGTCGCATCACGGCAAATACGAGTTCGGCAGCCCCAAGCTCCCCATGACTCCGGAGGCGATGTTGCTGAGCGCACTGGACGATCTGGAGGCGAAGTTTGCGGCCATGCGGCGCGAGTTTACTGCGGCCGAAAGCGCCGGCAAGGCTGCAGGCGACACCACAGACTGGGTTCGCAGCATGGACCGCCCGCTATTCAATTCGCGGCGCTGGCTGGCTTCCGAAGAGTAAGCCGGTTACGGAAGATTTAGCGGCACTGAATCTGGAATGAAATATTGTGGTCTAAGGATTCAATCAGAAATCTAAGTTCCTTGTTGCTTATCGCCCCACGTTTGATATACCTCTTGGCAGGCTCAATTATGCGTATTGTCATTGCTGCACTCGTCATCATGCTCGGCTTTGGCGCCGAGGCTTCTGCTCAGGGCACCTGTACCGGTCTTTGTCTTCAGCAGGTTAGCTGCCCCGCAGGGGGCACAACCTCGATTAGCGGAGTTGTCTACGCGCCGAATGGTGTCGATCCGCTGCCCAACGTGCAGATTTATGTTCCGAATGCTCCAGTCCCGGCATTTGCTTCGGGCGTGAGCTGCGCCGTAGTCGGTGCGCCGCAACCGGGTTCGCCGCTGGTCGGCACGACGTCCGCCGTGGACGGCAGCTTTACGATCCAGAATATGCCGGTCGGTACCAATATTCCGCTCGTGATTGTGTCGGGACGCTGGCGCCGTCAGCTGGTCATCCCCAGCGTGACCGCCTGCGGCAATACGACAATGCCTTCTACGCCCGGTCAATCGAGCGTATTCGTCCGGTTCCCGTCGACCCAGGCAGAGGGAGATATCCCGAAGATTGCGATTGCAACTGGCTCGGTCGACGCAGTTGAGTGTGTACTCAGGAAGACGGGTGTGTACGACTCCGAATTCACAGATGCTTCGGGCAACGGTCGCATCAACCTCTTCACAGGGGATGGTTCTGTGACATCCGGCGGTGCGCGACTCTCTATCGCGACGCAGGCGGAAAGCGCGCTGATGGGAAATAGCTCTGTCCTGAATAGCTACGATCTTCTGATGTTGCCCTGCGAAGGCGGCCAGTACATTCGCTCGTCCACTGCATTGGCCAATATCGTCGCCTTCGCCAATGCGGGGGGGCGCGTCTATTCGACCCACTTCAGCTACGCGTGGCTATACAACAATCCGCCCTTCAACACGGCTGCGAATTGGTCCCCTAATCTGGGCTCTCCTACGCCCGATCCTGGCGTCGCAACGGTTAATGCTGCATTCACCGGCGGGCAGACCTTGTCGCAGTGGCTACAGCTTGTGGGTGCGACGACAACCCTTGGCCAGATGACCATCTCGTCGCTGCGGAGGGATCTGACTGGTGTCGTCGCGCCCACCGTTGCGTGGCTGAATCTGAATAATCTCGCCGCTGGAAACCCGGTCATGCAGTTGGTCTTCGATACGCCGATTCTGCCGAGTGGAACAAGTGGGAACCAGTGCGGCCGCGTCCTGTTCAATGAGTACCACGTCGAGAATGTGGCCGGAGCTCACAACCAGACCTTCCCGAGCGAGTGTTCGACCGGTCCCATGACTCCGCAGGAGAAGCTGCTCGAGTACAGCCTGTTTGAGCTGACCAACGACGGTGGCGGCGCAACTCTGGCCCCCACGACTCTCGACTTCGGAACTGTTGCGGTCGGCTTCAACAGCCCGGTCCAGACAGTTACCTGGACGAACAACTCGACATTCGCAGCCTCGGTCTCGTCGCTGACCGGCAGCGGCGACTTCGCCGTTCAGGGCAACCCCTGCATTGGCATACCCGGCGGCGGTAGCTGCCAGATCGGCGTTGTGTTTACGCCGACCGTCCTTGGCCCGCGTACCGGCACCCTGACGGTAGTGTCGAATGGCACGACGCTGACTACGGCTCTCACCGGCATCGGCGGACCTGGTGCAGCTCTAGCCCCTACGACGATGGACTTTGGGACGGCTCCAGTCGGATTCGGCAGCGCCGTGCAAACCTTTACCTGGACGAACAACGCAACCATCCCGCAATCGGTCTTGTCGCTCTCCGCAACGGGCGACTTCGGTATCGTTAGCAATAATTGCAGCGGTGTTCCGGGGGGCGGCAAGTGTCAGATCAACATGTTGATGACCCCGACGGTTGTTGGGGCGCGGACTGGGACCCTGACGGTAGTCTCGACCGGCACGACGCTGACAGCGTCGCTGACCGGAATCGGTGTTCCGGCGTTGACCTTATCGCCGGGATCGCTATCCTTTGGAAACCTTGACGTAGGTGCCTCACTAACGCAGACGGTGACCTTATCGAACGTCGCACAGGGCGCGCTTCCGGTGCCTCCGCTGGTTACGCTTGGCGACTATACCGCTTCGACGGCGGCTTGCGGCGGAACCGTCGCAGCCAAGTCTAGCTGCGCATTTATTGTGACCTTCAAGCCAACGACCACGGGATCGCGGCCGGGTTCCATATCCATTCAATCAGCGAGTGGCGGTACGCCGATCACCCTGACGGGCAATGGAATCGACTTCACAATCGCCGATAACCCTGCCTCAGGCACGGTCGTCGCCGGCAACAGCCAGTCAACGGTTGTGTTAACCTCGCCCGTTGCCGGGTTCGCGAATCCCGTAACACTGACCTGCTCCGTGCCCGCTGCGGGATCGAAGTGTACTTTGAGCGCAACTTCCTTCGCACCGACATCTCCGGTGACAACGAACGTCACCATCACCACAACGTCGCAATTCACCGTCATCGGGTTTACCGGGTCGGTGGGCGGAACAGGCTGGCTCTCGCTGATCGGTGTCGGTACGGGGCTTCTGCTCTGGATGCGTCGTCGCAGCGCTGGACGGTTCCTGCGGTCCGGACTGACGGTTGCTTTGATGGCGCTCATGTTGGGTGCTGCAACGGTCGGAATGTCCGGCTGCTCCAGCCTGCTGCCCGCCAAGAACGCGGTCTACACCGCGCCGGGCACCTACCCCACCTACACCATCACGGCTACCGACGGCTTTCTGACACATTCCGTGAATTACTCGCTTACCGTGACTGCGCAGTAGGGGGCGATCCCTACTGCGTCATCCGGCTGGCGGTCACGGGTACGCCGTCGCGCGGCAGCAGGATGGAGAACGACGTTCCCCGATGTTCGCCGCGCATGTTGGACCGCACCTTGATCGAGCCGCCGTTCTTCTCGACCAGTTGCTTGCACACCCACAGTCCGAGTCCGGTTCCAACTGACCCCTTGGTCGTGAAGAATGGGTCGAAGATCTGGTTTGCAGTCTTTGCACTCATCCCGTGACCACAGTCGGAGACCGTGATTCGGACCCGACCGCGGCCACTGCACGGCTCAATGGACAACGACGCACGCATCACAATCCTGCCGTCGGGGCCAATGGCATCGAGGCTGTTGGCGAGTAGGTTGGCGAGCACCAGGCGAAGCTCGC
>JAYVZU010000125.1:0-19884 GCA_043783075.1 Rhodanobacteraceae bacterium | reverse complement strand
GGCCAAGAATCTTGCTGAGTTCCGCGAGGGCAAGCGCAGCGATCTCGATGTCGGACATTGCCGCAATGGTGTGAGCTTTTTCGCCGCCAAAGAAGGCTCGGAGCAGACGACCGCCATCTTCCGGGACGCGGCCCGGGAACTTCTGGTCGACGAATGTGGCGGCAAGTAGCTGGCTGTCTTCGCCGGCAGGGACGAGGAAGCCGAAGCCGCGCGGAAGCTCAAACGTCTGCTTGAAGGCGAACGCAGCGATTACAGCGGAACTAGCCTCCATCGTGAGGAGGTCGGCCAGGCGCAGCGAGAGAGGCTGTATGAGTTGTCGGGCGATGTGCGCGGGCAGCGCGATGATGACGTCGTCGAACGCGAGGGTCTCGCCTTTGGCC
The DNA here is from genome assembly GCA_043783075.1 of Rhodanobacteraceae bacterium. Lineage (GTDB taxonomy): Bacteria > Acidobacteriota > Terriglobia > Terriglobales > Acidobacteriaceae > Edaphobacter. The sequence continues at coordinate 19,504 of JAYVZU010000125.1, read as the reverse complement.
TCGACCAGCCAGTGGGTGTCGTACCGGGTGAGCCCGGTGACGGGCGTGTTCAAGCGGACAGATTCGGGTGGCAGCTCAGACTTCATGCGGTCGATGATCGCTGCGGTTCCGGCAGTCAGGCTGGTGAAGATCGTTGGCTTTTCTTGATCTGCGGCAGACTTTGCGGCGGCTTGCAGCGCCAGAATGAGCGATCCGTGCTCGCGTTCCATCCGCACGAAGGCCGGCATGACGGCGCGGACGCTGAGCTTTGCGACGTCGCCACCGAAGACTCCACTGAGCAGAGGTGCGGCCACCTTGGTCAGGACTTCATCGCCAAAGTGACGGCGTACAAACTCGGCGATGCTCTCGTCGTGGTCTGGTGCAGAGGCTTTCAATTCGGCTGCACGGCCGGGTTCTGCGGCGTAGGCTCGCTTGGCCTCTGCGCTGAAGAGCGGCGAGGCTTCGAGCGCGGCCAGGTCCGTCGGGACCATCATGCGCATGTGGTCGGGGATGGCGACGAGCTTGCCACCGGACAGAATGTAGGTGACGCGGCCAGCGTCGAGCGACGGGATCAGTTTCCCGTGGATGCCGAGTTCGCGGGCCAACTCGCGAGCCCACGGCTTCTCAGTGACCCAACCATCAGGTCCGCACTCCACAGTGAAACCATCCCGCAGCGTGGTCTCGACGATGCCGCCAAGGCGCGGGGAGGCTTCGAAGAGGTTGATGTCGATGTCGCCCTCGGCGCGCTCCCGCTGGGAAAGCTGCCATGCAGCGGTGACTCCGGAGATGCCGCCACCGAGGATGGCGATTCTCCGCGCGCCACGTTCGTTAGCCCGATTCATGGGATGTCCACAATCTCGTCGATCTCTGCCGCCCACTCGCCGCGCGCCACCTGAGCGATTGCTTTGATCAGAGTGGGCGAGTCGTTCAGGCTGTCCGCACGCCATAGCTGCATGCCGAGTTGGTGCGCAGTTTCCTTGAATGCAATGTCGATGTCGTAGAGGATTTCCACATGGTCGCACAGGAAACCCACAGGCTGCATCACGACGCCCTTGTGACCCTCGGCGGCGAGCGCCTTCAGCGTATCTTCAACGGTCGGGCCGATCCACGGTGCGCCAGCGATGCCCTGGCTCTGGAAGCTGAAGAACCAATCCTTCTCCGTCATGCCGACCGCGCCAAGGGCCTTGGCGATAGCCATGGCCGTCTGCTTGCACTCGACCGGGTACGGGTCCGGCACGTTGCGGTCGTCGTAATGCTGGATGCCATCGGGTGGCGGCGCTGCCCCGGGGCGACCCGATGGGCTCGCCGGGTTACTGGGCGCGCTGTACATGATGGTGCGGCAGGGGACCGAGTGCGCGGTGAACAGCACGGGTACGCGGGTTCCGGTGACGGCGCATGCCTCCGCCCAAACCGGCCACATCTTTTCCGCGAAAGCTTGGGCGAGTAAAGGGTGCTCACTCCACCCGGCGATAAACTCCATCTCCATTCCGGATGCGGCAGCGATGGCTGCTCGCTTGTAAAGTCCAGTGCTGGTGCGGGAGTTCTGCGGTGCGAGACACAACGCGCGGAACCGTTTGACGCCGTCGGCGCGCATCTCGTCCAGTACATCGGAGATGTAGGGGTGCCAGTTGCGCATCCCTACATAGACCTTCTGGCCAAGGGCCTCGCTCAGTAGACGACCCTGCATCAGGGTCCACTTGGTAAGGGGAGGCCCTTCCGGCAACGGCTCATCACGCAGGCCGATCTCGGCGTAGCGGTGCTGCAGTTCGTGGACGACTTCGTCCGGAAGCTTGCGGCCACCGGTCACTTTGGAGAGGTATTCGGCCATCTCGCTCAAAACATCGGGCGTACCGTGGGCGAGCAGCAGGATTGCGTCGGGCGTCATGCTTTTCCGAGCTCCTTCACCCACTCCACGACGCGGATGACGTTTTCGACTGGTGTTCCGGGGACAATGCCGTGGCCCAGATTGAAGATGTGGCCGGGGCGTCCCGCTGCCTGGCGCAGAACCTCGGCGACGCGGCGGCGGAGAACTTCCTCGGGCGCAAAGAGGGCGATCGGGTCGAGATTCCCCTGCACTCCGCAGCCGGGGCCGATGGCCTTCCAGCCCTCGGCAAGCGGGGTGCGCCAGTCCAGGCCGATCACGTCGGCACCGGTCTCACGCATGGCGGGCAGCATGGAGGCCGTGTCGACGCCGAAGTAAATGACGGGTACGCCCATCTGTTGGACGGCTTTGACGAGCTCGGTAGTCGGCCCGAGGCAGAACTCGCGGTAGTCCTCGACCGAGAGCGCGCCGGCCCAGCTATCGAATATCTGGATGACGTCTGCTCCGGCCTCGACCTGCTGCCGCGCAAAGCCGATGAGGACGTTGATGAGCTTCTCCATCAGCAGTGGCCACGCGGTCGATTCGGGCGAACCCGAGACTCCGGAGGCGTACATCATCTTCTTGGCGTCGATATAGTTGCGCGAGCTGCCGCCTTCGATCATGTAGCTGGCGAGCGTAAATGGCGCGCCGCAGAAGCCGATGATCCCGAGTTGATCGCCATCGGCGCGGGGTGGGGCAAAGTGTTTCGTTACCAGTTCGATGGAGCGAGCGACATAGCTCAGCTCTTCAATGCGGTCGGTCTGCAGGGCCTGCACCTGCTCCAGCGTGCGGATCGGCGTGTGGACCACCGGGCCTTCGCCAGCGACGAACTCAAAGTCGAGGCCCATCGGCGTAAACGGCAGCAGAAGGTCGGCGAAGATGATGGCCGCGTCAACGCCGAGGCGTTCCGCAGCTGTAATTGTGACTTCCGAAGCCACTTCGGGGGTACGGCAGATTTCGAGCAGCGTGTGGTGCTTACGGACGGCCATGTACTCCGGCATGTAACGGCCGGCCTGACGCAAAAACCAGACGGGAGTGCGGTCGACGGGCTGGCGCAGGCAGGCGCGCACAAAGCGGCTGCCACCTGCAACGGAGGCGGGGGAAACGATCAGGGGCTGGTCAGTCAAAGTGTGCGAATTCTCCACGACTTTGAGCCTAGCATCTGGCGATGCTTCTATGTTGGGACGGCGGTCGCATGTTCAGCCGCTGGTTGGCTGGTAGCTGGGGCTGGTGTGCGATGAAAATTAGCCATCGCAGCCCCAGCTCAATTGCTTATTTCTGTCGACGAAAGCTGGTGGGCAAACGGTAGAGAATTCCCACGCTGACCATTTGCGGGGTCAATGCGTTTGTCGCCTGTCCCAGCTTCCAGAACTCTTCCTGGGCATCAACCTTCAACGCGAAGCTGGTCGTCAGGTTATAGTCCACACCAATGCCGCCGCCGTAAGCAATTGAGTTATCACTCTGCTTGAACTGGACGTAATTGATCTTGCCATAGCCAATCAGGAGGTCGCCGTATGGATGGAATTTGTGGATCTTTGTCTCGATCTTCAAGCCGCCCATAAAGCTGCTCTCCGTAATGACCGGGCCGGTGGAACCGGTGTAGCGGGCTTCGAGCGAAGGCAAAATGCGGCGATACCGGATGCTATGGGTAAAGTCGCCACCGAAAAAATAGCCGTTGTCGGTCTGGCCATAGTCGGTGTTGAGCTTGCTGAAGCCGCCAAATACAGAGAATCCATTGGTGCGATCCGCAGTATAGGTGGCCTGGCCCTGAGCGACAGGAGCTGCGAGGACTGTCACAATGGCGATGGATGCCAGCACCGAGGCGACCCGCGCCCGCGTGGTCCCTTGGTGAATCGATGTTGCGAAATTTGCAAGCATGAAGCCTCCTGAGCTTTTATCGAGGGTGGCACGGGGGGAGGGTCCCGAGCTTCAACCTCGCGAGTAGTTACGGGGTTAGACACCAATTCCCGCGAAAGGGTTACTGCGAAACTTGTTTGGAATCAGGCCTCAAGGCGAAACGCGTACTCTTCGATGACCGGGTTGACCAGCACTTCGCGTGCAATCCGGTCTACTTCAGCCTCTGCTGCGGCTTCTGCTTCCGCAAGGTTCATATCGGCGGCAGGTGCTTCCAGGGTGAGAAGAAAGTACTTCCCCTGGCGGACATCGCTGACCCCGCGGTAGTTCATCCGGCGGAGCGCATCCGCCACCGTTTGACCCTGTGCATCAAGAACTGTGCGCTTCAACGTAACATAAACGTGGGCTTTCATTCCGTTGATTATAGACTTGGTGTAAGCCAAAGATTTACCGGCGGAAGCCGGAATGGTTACTAATTCCCCTACGCCTATTGTGCAATGGTAGATAGTGGAAGTTTGAGTTTTGAATAGAGAACATCGGTCGGACCACAAACCTAATTCACGATTGAGAGAAGATGCCAGACTTTATGCCTAACTATTTGGAGTTGCCAGTCGGCCCGAAGAGCCCTGAAGTCATCAACGTTGTCATTGAAATTCCGGGTGACGGCGTCAACAAGTATGAGTACGACAAGGATCTGCACGTCTTCCGTCTGGATCGCAACCTCTACTCGCCGGTCCACTACCCGGGCGACTACGGCTTCATCCCCTCCACGCTCGGCGACGACGGCGATCCGCTGGACGTGCTCGTTCTCGTCGATAGCCCCAGCTTCACCGGCTGTGTCATGGAAGTTCGGCCTATCGGCATCCTCGAAATGATGGATCAGGGTCTCGGCGACGAGAAGGTTTTGTGCGTTGGAATGGGCAATCCGCGCTACAAAGATGTCTGGAACTACTCCGAAATCTACCCGCACATGCTGCGCGAGATCACACACTTCTTCTCGATCTACAAGGATCTTGAGGGCAAGCGCGTGGAAGTTCGCGGCTGGCGTGATGCCGCTTTCGCCCGCACCAAGGTGACCGAGGCGCAGGCCCGGTTCGTCGAGAACAAGATCAATCCGGAAGCGAAGCCAGTTCCGCAGAACTAGTTTGCAACCCGCCAGACAAGACCACAAGGGTGCCCCATCTCAAGGACAGCTCCAACGTCATTGAGGTGGGCTGTACACCGCTCGAACCACGGCGTAAATAACCGGACCGCACCCCGCAAGGATCGCCGCGAACGCGAGCGCCGGAATCCCGGCCATCTTTTCGTTCCGCGCGGCCCACATGGCGAAGACGATCAGGATTGCCGGCCCCACTCCAGCTAAAACTGCTCCAAGCGTCCCGCCCGGAACGCGAAACGGCCGGTGTAGATTCGGTTCCCGCAGCCGCAGGACGACCAGCGCAACAAACTCTAGCAGTAACGCCGCGCCGTACAGCACCAGGTCGATCGAGATAAGCCGCTCGAACGATAGCTGCACGGCCAATCCCCAGGCGACGGCGCAAAGTCCGACGCTGAGCCACGGGACCCCGGTTTTCGTTGTCCGCGTGAACAGCTTTGGCAGCAGACCTTCGCGGGCTAGCGCATATGGTATTCGCGTGTAGCTCATCATCAGCGCGTTAAACATCCCGATGCCGCTGATCGTTCCGCCGATGACCACCGCAAGCGCCAGGCCGACTCCGAACAGGCCAGTCCCGCCAAGGCTGCGAGCCGCGTCGGCCCACGCTCCGGTGGAGAACTGCTCAGCCGGAACACCCGCGACGGCGACTGCAGCCAGTGGCAGAACATATGTCGCGGCGACCAGCGCGGCGGAGATCAACATCGCGCGCGGATACGTCCGCTGCGGATTTTCAACCTCCTGCGCAATCGTCGACGCATTATCCCAACCCATGTAGTTCCACAGGCAGACCGAGACGGCAGCCGCCATATCCGGCGTCGCGGTGCCAGCAGTCAGCGCATGAAGACCCGCTCCATGCAACCCGAAGCCGTGCCACAAGCCAATCGCGACCAGCGCGGCAAACGGCGCGAGCATCGCGGTAAACAGCAGGATTGACCCGCCGCCGACAGCCTTGGCACCGCGCAGATTCCAGATCGCGCACCCAATCACGACGGCCAGCGCCCAAAGCGTGCCGCGATGGCCGGAGGTCCAGTCCGGAGCGATTTTGCCCAGGTACAGCACAAACGTGAGGGGATAGAGCGCCATGTCGAAGATGCTGGCGGTGAGCGAGAGCCACGCCTCCTGGAATCCCCAGAAGCCACCTAGGGCGCGGCGCACCCACTCGTAGTAGCCGCCCTCTTCCGGGATCGAGCTGGCGAGTTCGCCAACCATCAGGCTTGTCGGCAAGCTCCAGACGAGCGGGATGAGCAGCAGCAGCAGCAGCGCGCGCCCGTAACCGGCCTTGCCGATAATGTCTTCCAGACCATACGGCCCGCCCGCCACCATAAAGTAGGTGGCGCCAACCAGCGGCAGCAGCCGCATCTTCTTGCCCAATCCGTGTGCCTCCTCATCGACGCCGGCATCCACATGAGCACGTCATTCTGGCGAAGCCAGAATCTCAGTAGTTGCTCTGTCTTGTTTCCGCGACGTCAATGTAGTTTAGGGAAAATTCCGATCCCCGGCACAAAAACCTTCGCGTACCCCTGCGCCTTCCTTCCCGCCCTTTGCGTTAGGCTTTTGTCCTGTTCCCCTTCAACCCGCGAACAGTTATCCTCAAATCAGAGGCCTTCATGTCCACTCTTCCCATCGCCATTTACTACGAGCAGCCCAACTGGTTCAAGCCCCTCTTCGCAGAACTCGACCGCCGCGGCACGCCATACGTCGCGCTGAACGCGGTGGAGCATATGTGGTCGCCCGAAGAGCACCCGGAGCAGAAGTATTCGCTGGTATTCAACCGTATGAGCCCGTCGGCCTGGAATCGCGACCACGGCGACCAGATCTTTTACACCGTAGGCTTCCTGGAGCATTTGGAGAATCGTGGAGTCCGCGTCATCAACGGCCTAAAAGCCTTCCGCTCCGAGCTCTCCAAGGCCGGGCAACTGGCCCTCATGGAGCAGCTCGGAATCGCCTACCCGAAGGCGCGCGTCATCCATCGCGCGGCACAGGCTCCTGCGGCGACAGACGGTCTGCGCTGGCCCGTCGTAGTGAAACCAAACATCGGAGGATCAGGCGCTGGAGTCAAGCGTTTCGACCACATCTCACAGCTTGAGGCCGCCTCCAAGCTCCCGCTCACCGACCCCGACGCCCTCGCCCTCGGCATGGATTCAACCGCGCTCGTGCAGGAGTTCATCCCCGCCCGCGACGCCCACATCGTCCGCGTCGAAGTGCTCAACGGCAAATACCTCTACGCCATCAAGGTCCACATCACGGGCGAGACCTTCGACCTCTGCCCCGCCGACATCTGCCGAACGTCATCCGGTGTGGATCTAGACCGGGCAGCATGCGCCATCGACGCCCCCAAATCCGGCATCACCGTCGAAGGTTTCACCCCGCCACCCGAAGCTATCGCCGACGTAGAACGCATCATGGCCGAGAGCGGCATCGATATCGGCGGAGTCGAATACATCACCGACGACCGCGACGGCCAGCGCTTCTACTACGACACCAACGCCCTCTCTAACTTCGTAGCCGATGGCAAAAACGTTATCGGCTTCGATCCGTTCGCGAAGCTGGTGGACTGGCTGGAAGTCGAAGCCGGCTTCGCAACGATGTCGCCGGAAGTCTTGATCGGCGCTTGATATTGCTTGTTTGAGTCCGACGTCGAGCATAGAGTAGGACTGCGGGCTCAAAGACGCACGAGGGTGTTAGATTCGCAGCCTACACAGATGATCATCTGCCTCCGCACGTGCATGGATTCTATGCGGGGCTTGAAGCGATTGTGGAGTTATTGATAGAGCAACGGTTAGTCCGGTTGAGTCCGCGAAAAGACAATGTCACGCCGCGAAATGGAAAGCGATCTGACGTGAACCATATTTTGCGCACCGCCGCGAAGCACTTCGACGAACTGGTGGCGCTCTGGAGGCTGCATGAGCAAAAAAGAAGCGAGAGTAATCACTACCGATGAGGAAATCGACACAGCGCTGGAGCAGGCGAAGTTGCAACCGGAGCGCCCTAGAGCGATTTCGGCAGAATATAACGCGGGCCTGGATGTCATCGTCATTCGCATCGACAATGGTCATAGCCTTGTGATTCCCCGCGAGGAGATACAAGGTCTGGAGAATGCGAACGAGGAGCAGCTCTCCAAAATCGACATTTATGCCGGCGCAGATATTGATTGGCCATTACTGGGCGTGAATCATTACTTCCCTCATCTGATGGAGGGGAAATATGCGTCAGAGAAGTGGAAGAATTCACGTCAGAAGCATGAAGTAGCGGCGTAACTTAAGCTGGCGTGTGGGGACCAGGTGCATTCAAGTTTCGTCACCCGAAGTACTGCAATATGGCTCGCTAACCTGTATTTGGTAGTTGCAAACGCTCTCGTTTTGGAGACGGTACGAGAAATGCATTATCTGCAAGCGACCTGGATTTCAAGGTTGCCCAGCGCAGTGACATCGCCCTTGTTCGTCACTACTTTCGTCTCACTTCTGATTGTTCCGATCATCGCCGCCATAATTTTGTCACGCTACTATCTCCTTTGGTTCCTATCCTTCCTTGCGGTTTACGCTTATTTGATCAGCGTAGGCCACTAAATGAAACTCACAATCGGCAAACGATAGTATCGGATGACCCTAACATGCGCTACGGCTTTTGGCTCCCCGTCTTCGGCGGGTGGCTTCGCAATCTGGATGACGAAAACATGGAGACGAGCTGGGACTACACCCGCTCGCTCTGCCTCCGCGCCGAAGAACTCGGCTACGACCTCACGCTCATCGCCGAGCTCAACCTAAACGACATCAAGGGCGTTGACGCGCCGTCGCTCGACGCCTGGTCCACCGCTGCGGCGCTCGCTGCCGTCACGTCGAAGCTGGAGCTGATGGTCGCCGTCCGCCCGACGTTCCACAACCCGGCGCTACTCGCCAAGCAAGCCGCCAACATCGACCAGATCAGCGGTGGCCGCCTCACGTTGAACGTAGTCTCCTCTTGGTGGCGTGACGAAGCCACCAAGTACGGCATTCCGTTCGACGAGCACGACCAGCGGTATGCGCGGACTTCCGAGTGGATCGACGTCGTCGACGGCTGCTGGCGCGAGCAGGGCTATACCCATAAAGGAAATCTGTACAACGTGCAGGAAAACATCCTCTCGCCCAAGCCAGTCGCAGGTCGCCGATTCACCGGGACACCCGCCGCTCCGGCCACTCCGTACGGTCGCCCAACGCTCTACGCGGGAGGTGAAAGCGACACCGCGAAAAACCTCATCGCTGCCAAGTGCGACGCCTACCTGATGCACGGCGACCCACCCGAGATCGTCGGCAAGAAGATCGCCGATATGCGCGCTCGCCGCGAGGCTCTGGGCCTGCCACCAATGACGTTTGGCGTCGCAGGCTACGCCATCGTGCGCGACTCCGACGCCGAAGCCACCGCCGAAGTCCGTCGTATCACCGACGTAAAATCCTCCGCGCGCGGCTACGAAAACTACCAGCAGTGGATCACCGGCTCGAAGCTCGAACAGAAGATTTCGTTGGAAGACTATTCCGTCTCAAATCGTGGCTTGCGCTCCGGATTTGTCGGAACCCCGGAGGCCGTGAGCGAGCGGTTGGAAGAATTTGCGGCCGTCGGCTGCGACCTTGTACTTCTGCAATCCAGCCCGCAGGCCGAGGAGATGGAACGCTTCTCCGCGCAGGTTATTCGCCCGGCTTAACCTCGTTGGCTTCGCGCGCCTTGAAGATCTCTTCCGCCGCGTGAAAGGCCGAATTGGCCGCCGGTACGCCGCAGTAGATCGCGCACTGCATCAGGACTTCCTTGATCTCGTCCTGTGTGACACCGTTATTTGCTGCTGCGCGAAGGTGCAGGCGAAGCTCTTCGCCACGATTTAGCGCGACCATCATGGCGATGGTGAGCAGGCTGCGCGTATGGCGCGGCAGGCCTTCACGGGTCCAGATCTCACCCCAGGCATAGCGCGTAATCAACTCCTGAAACTCACTCTGCATAGAGTCGGATAGCTTGGCGGCGGAGCGGTCCACGTGGGCGTCGCCCAGCACGGCGCGGCGAACCTTCATCCCTTCGGCGTAGCGTTCTTTCTCGTCCATCGGTCTCTCCTGGGGATGTATTGCAGAAGTTTTAGGCGTGTCCCGTGCCGGAAAAATCATGCAGTATCGCTAGCAACTCGCGGGTTTTTTTCGCACCCAGCCGCTTGGCCAGCTTCTTTTCCATCTGGTCGTGTGCGGCTTCCATAATGGCGACAAAAGTCTCGCCGGCGGGCGTCAGGTGGAGCGCAGAAGACCGGCGGTCGCCCCCGACCTTGCGCCGGACGGTCAGGTCACGATCTTCAAGCTTATCCAGAAGTGCGACAAAATTCGTCTTTTGAATCCCCAGTGTCGAGCAGATCGCCGACTGGGTAAGACCCGGGTTCGAGCGGATCAGGACCAGAACCGCAAACTGCGACAGCCGGATATCGAACGATTCCATCGTCGACGAAAACGCGTCGTACGTGGAGAATTGAGCGCGACGCAGCGAGTAGCTCAGACTCTTATCGAGCGCGTCCGTATTGACGGTGGAACGGGGCCGCGTGGCCGCCGCATTGGCTTTGCCCTTGGAGGTCGAGGCGCGACGGGATGTCTTCTTAGGAACTGGCATCAAACCTGCTCTTCTCCGCTTCAAACGATAGGGCTCGGGCCAGAATTCTACCCGTTCCGATCATAATTCACGAGAATTCTGTAAGATGCGAGGCTACAGTTCCGGGGACGGCTGTGGCAAGACTCTAGTCGGCACGAACGCTGCAAAATAAGTTATTGCATATAACCATACGCGTCGTGTAGGTTAGTCCGCGCAGAGGCTTTATGCAAGCTCCAGGAGACTTTATGAACCAGATTGAATTGCTGATCGGCGGCGAATCGCGCGGATCCTCGAACGGAGCCCGCTTCGAGCGGAAGAACCCGGTTTCCGGCGAAGTCGTATCCAGCGCCGCTGCCGCCACGTTAGAAGACTGTGATGCTGCCGTCGCCGCTGCGGCTGCCGCATTTCCGGCCTGGTCGGCCCTTGGCCCGAGTGAGCGCCGCACCCGCCTGAACGCCGCTGCGGACCTGCTGCAGCAGAAGACTCCGGAATTCATCGCTATCGGCGCGGCGGAGATCGGCGGAGCGCCCGGCTGGTATGGCTTCAACGTCAAGCTTGCCTCCGACATGCTGCGCGAGGCTGCCGCCATGACCACACAGATCAGCGGCGAGATCATTCCGTCAAACGTCCCCGGAAGTCTCGCGATGGGCGTTCGGCAGGCCGCTGGAGTCGTGCTGGGAATTGCCCCGTGGAACGCGCCAGTGATCCTCGGCGTGCGCGCCTTGGCGATGCCGCTGGCGTGCGGAAATACGGTCGTGCTCAAGGCATCCGAGACCTGCCCCGGGCTGCAACGATTGATCGGCGCCGTGCTGGAGGAATCTGGTCTAGGCGCTGGCGTCGTCAACGTGATTACAAACTCGCCAGCCGATGCCCCCGCAATTGTGGCGCGCCTGATTGCGAATCCAGCGGTGCGCCGCGTCAACTTTACTGGGTCTACCGGAGTAGGACGCATCATCGCCGAACTTGCCGCCAAAAACCTGAAACCGGCGCTGCTGGAACTCGGTGGCAAGGCTCCGTTCCTCGTGTTGAACGATGCCGATTTAGACGCGGCGGTTCAGGCTGCGGCCTTTGGAGCCTTCTTCAACCAAGGCCAGATCTGCATGTCGACCGAGCGAATTATCGTCGATGAATCCGTTGCGGATGAGTTCGTCGCGAAGCTCTCGGCGAAGGCCGCTACGCTGGTCGCGGGAGACCCCGCCAAGCCCGGCTTCATCCTCGCGTCGATGGTCGGCGCAGAGGCGGCAAACAAGGTCAAGACGCTGGTGGACGACGCCGTATCGCATGGCGCGAAGGTCACGGCGGGCGGCCAGATCGAAGGCTCGATCGCCCAGGCAACGGTGGTCGACGGCGTGACCAAGACGATGAAGATTTACTCGCAGGAATCCTTCGGACCGGTCGTCTCGGTGATCCGCGTCAACGGCGATGACGAGGCGATTCAGGTCGCCAACGACACGGAGTACGGCTTGTCGGCGGCTATCTTTAGCAAGGACATCGCCCGAGCCCTGAAGCTCGCAGCGCGGGTCCGGTCGGGGATCTGCCACATCAACGCGGCGACCGTCCACGACGAGGCCCAGATGCCGTTTGGCGGCGTTGGCGCCAGCGGATACGGCCGGTTTGGCGGCAAGGCGGCGATCGCGGAGTTCACCGATCTACGCTGGATTACCGTCCAGACGACGCCCCGCCACTACCCGATTTAGCCGCCTACTCGATCACGATCAGGCCATCGAGCGCGACTGCTCCCTGGCCCTTCGGGTAGACGATCACGGGATTGATATCGACCTCGCGGACTGACGGGTTCGCAAGGACGAAGTCTCCCAGCCGCACAACGATATCGGCTGCCGCTTCCAGATCGACTGGCGGCGCACCACGAAATCCACGCAGCAACGCAGCGCTCTTCAACTGCAGCAACTCTGCTACGACGGCCTCGCGCGGGAGCCCAGGGACAATCAACCGCGTATCACCCAGAGCTTCAGCCATCACTCCGCCGAGCCCAATCAGCAGCACCGGCCCCCACTCGGGATCATTATGCGCCCCGACGATCAACTCCGTGCCCCAACTTCCCATGGTCTCGACGAGAATTCCGTCGAGCTTTAACTCCGGCAACGCATTGGAGATATCGGCCTGCATCTTGTGCCACGCCGCCGCTACAGCTTCGCCGTCTTTCAACTTCAACGCGACGCCGCCGACATCGCTCTTATGCGTCAGCGCGGCGGCCTGCGCCTTCAGCACGACGGGGTAGCCGATCTTGCTCGCGATGGCGTGCGCCTCTTCCACCGTTGTAGCAAGTGAGCCAGGGGGAACTGCAATTCCCGCCTCCGCGAACAACTGCTTGCTGCGGTACTCGGGGATAACGCCCGAAGGTAGCGCAGAGCTTGCGATGGCCGGACGCGGCGTATCGTCGGCGGTCAACATCTTGCTGGCGTGGCGGCTGACATGAGCCAGGGCCCGGAACGCGCGATCGCTGGACGGGAAGAACGGAACACCCAGTTCGCGGAGCTGATCGACGTAGGCGGGGACGATCTCTGCACCTTCGTCCAGCCCGGCGAAGAGCACCGGCTTGGTCGGTTTGATCTCGCGCAGCGCAGCGAGGATCGGAGGAAACTTCAGGCCACTCGTTGCCAGATCCGACAAGATAATTGCGAGCACCAAACTGCCGTATTGCTCGTCCGCAAGGACCGGCGGAATATAGCGGCGGTAGAGGTCGGGATCGATCAGACCCTGCGCCGTGATGTCGAGCGGATTGGTGGGCGGGATGAAGTCGGGGAGCTGAGCGCGCAGCGCGTCGGCGGTGGCTCCGCCAAGGGCAGGAAGGCAGAGGGCAAGGCGTTCGCAGAGGTTCAGTGTCAGGGCCTTGAAGGCTCCGGATTCGGTGAAGACCGCGGCACCGCCAGCGGGCAGCGACTTGCAGCGCGAGAGGATATCGGTGACGTCCACCAGCTCCTCCAGTGTGTCGACGACGATGATCCCGGCGTGTGCAACCTTGGTGCGCATTAGGTTGTAGTCGCCGGCCAGCGCTCCGGTATGTGTCGCAGCAGATGCTCGTGCGGCGCTGCTGCTGCAAGGGTGCAGTAGTACGATTGGCCGGCCAGCGGCACGCGCTTTCTTCGCGAGTTCCAACAACTTCTTCGGCTTCCGAAACTGCTCGACGATCAGCGCGATCACGTGCGAATTCTCGTCGGCGATCATGTATTCAAGGAACTCTTCAACACCGCTCGCTGCTTCATTCCCTGTCGAGACAGAATACGAAATCTGCAACCCATGGTGCCGCACGCTGACACCGAGAACCGCAGCCATCGCCCCGCTTTGCGAGACGATGGCCACGCCATTGCCGGGCTTGAACTGCGGCAGCGGCGTCACCACAAAAGTCAGCGCGACACTGTCGACATAGTTCGCGATGCCAAGGCAGTTCGGCCCCTCGATCACCATGTTGTGTGCGCGTGCGATCTCGCCCAGACGCTGCTGCTCCAGGCGGCCTTCTTCGCCAGCCTTTGCAAAACCCGCGGAGAAGATGATGACGCCGCCAACCTTGCGCCGTGCGCACGCCAGAACGGTATCCAGCACGGCCACGCGAGGGATCGCGAGTACCGCACAATCGACACCCTCGGGGAGGTCGTCGACAGACGCCACACAAGGCCGTCCGCCGATCTCCGCACGCTTGGGATTGATGAGATGGAGTGCGCCGGTGTAACCAGCGTTTTCGAGGTTAGCGAGAATGCTCGCCCCAAACGAACCCGGTGTGGGCGACGCTCCGACGATAGCGACGGAGCGCGGCCGAAGCAGCCGGTCCATGGTTGGCGGTCAGTTCACTCATTGAGTGTCTCTTAGCGCTTGTAGGATTGCAGGCCCGGTTTGATGCTCTTCTCGTCGAGGAACTGCTTCATGCCCTGCGCGCGCCCGTCTTCCCGATCGCGGTGCATGGCCTGGTCGAGCTTCGCGTACAGATAGTCTTCATTCTGCTCCCACGTCAGCTCGCGGCAACGCTTGAAGCCGACCTTCGCGGCACGCATCACGACGGGGTTCTTGTCAGCCAGTTTACGAGCCAGCGCCGTCGTCTCTTCGCGCAGTTTGTCGAGCGGCACAGCTTTATTGACGAGCCCCATCTCGGCGGCTTCCGCGCCGGTAAATGTTGCGCCGGTCATAATGTATTCGAGCGCCTTGCGGTGCCCCATGGTATCGGCTACAGCTTTGCTGACGAGGTTGCCCGGCGGGATGCCCCAGTTGATCTCCGACAGGCCAAAGATGGCCTTTTCATTCGCGATCGCCAGGTCGCAGGCAACCAGCGGTGAGAACGCTCCGCCAAAACACCAACCATTGACCATCGCGATCGTCGGCTTGGCGTACACGCGCAGAAGCTGCCACTGCCACATACAGGAGTCGCGCCGAATCTTCTCCTGGAAGATCTCGGGCTGGCCATCCACCTCGCGGAAATACTCCTTCAGATCCATTCCGGCGGACCAGGATTCTCCCGCGCCAGTCAGGACGAGCACCTTGGCTTCGGGGTCCTGCTCCAGCGTTTCGAGGACGTCGCGCATCTCCTTGTTCAGGGTGGGGCTCATCGCGTTACGCTTCTCGGGCCGGTTCAGCGTGACCCACGCAATGCCGTCTTCGATCTCAACCTTTACCGTCTTCCACTGGTCCGTGTAGTTCGCCATGTGTGCGTCTCCCGTAAGTTTCAAATCCCAGTCGTCGGCCAGGTGCTGCTTCGCGGCGCAAAGCGATGCCAGAGCATCCTACCTGCTGGCTGGTTCAATGGACAAGTAAATAACAGTTATAATTAATAACTAATTAGCGGGTCATAGATTGCCCGTGCCGGGTGGTGTTGCATATACTCTCGGTTCAGCGGCGCTCCGCAGTTTGAGGAATAAGGCATGAGACAGGCATTTCTATGTGACGCAATCCGCACACCCATCGGCCGATACGGTGGCTCGCTCTCGAGCGTTCGCGCCGACGACCTCGCCGCCATTCCCATC
This sequence comes from Rhodanobacteraceae bacterium, assembly GCA_043783075.1. GTDB lineage: Bacteria > Acidobacteriota > Terriglobia > Terriglobales > Acidobacteriaceae > Edaphobacter. The sequence goes on along the minus strand of JAYVZU010000125.1, from coordinate 4,095 downwards.
CGAGCCCTTATGGCCCGCAATCCCGGCGTCGATTGGGCGCAGGTGGATGAGGTGATCCTCGGCTGCGCCAACCAGGCCGGCGAAGACAATCGCAACATCGCGCGGATGGCGCTGCTTCTGGCAGGTATGCCCGACACTGTCCCCGGCACCACGATCAACAGGCTCTGCGGCTCCGGCATGGATGCCATAGGCACGGCGGCCCGCAGCATCATGGCGGGCGAGGCGGATATCGTCATCGCCGGTGGCGCCGAGTCTATGTCCCGCGCACCGTTCGTCATGGCCAAGCCGGAGGCCGCCTTTGCCCGCGACGCAGCGCTGCAGGACACCACCATGGGCTGGCGGTTTATCAACCCGCTGCTCAAGGCTCAGTACGGCGTAGAGACCATGCCCCAGACCGGCGAAAATGTCGCCGCAGAGTTCAACATCTCGCGCGAAGATCAGGACGCCTTTGCATGGCGCAGTCAGCAACGTGCAGGCGACGCCATCGCCGACGGATTCTTCGCGCGGCAGATTATTCCGGTCAGCATAAAGGTCAAAAAAGTCGACGTACTGGTCACCGAAGACGAACATCCACGCCCCAGCACGACGCTTGATGCGCTGGCCAAGCTGCCGACGCCGTTCCGCAAACCCGGCACCATAACTGCAGGCAACGCCTCTGGAATCAACGATGGAGCTGCGGCGGTCATCGTTGCATCCGAGGCGGCAGTAGCGAAGTACGGTCTAACCCCTCGCGCCCGAATCCTCGGCATGGCGACGGCTGGCGTAGCGCCGCGCATCATGGGAATCGGGCCGGTCCCGGCGACCAATAAACTACTCTCTCGGCTCGGCCTGAAAATTTCTGAAATGGATTGGCTTGAACTCAACGAGGCCTTTGCCAGCCAATCGCTCGCCTGCATGCGGCAGCTCGGTCTCGCTGACGACGCGCCCAACGTGAACCCCAACGGCGGCGCAATCGCGCTCGGACATCCGTTAGGCATGAGCGGTACGCGGCTTGCGCTGACCGCGACGCAGCAGTTGCAGGAACGCGGCGGTCGTTACGCGCTGGTGACGATGTGCATCGGGGTCGGGCAGGGAATTGCTCTGGCGCTCGAGAAGGTTTAGCGCCGCTAGGCGCATGGAGACTGTATTCTTCGCATGGTGAATGATTCCAGGCACGACCTGCTTTCGACTTTGTTCTCAACGCCCGAGATGGATCATGTCTTCTCGGACGCCGAACAGGTGCAGCATATGCTGCGGTTCGAGTGGGCGCTGAGCGCCGCGCTTGAAGATTGCGGCCTAGCTCCCGCGAATTCCTCCGACCCACTTCTTGCGCTGTTGGCAACGCCGTTTCTCACCTCGGATCGAGCAGACAAGCTGCGTCTGGCGGCAGGTGGCGCGGGCAATATTGCCATCCCATTCGTGAAGCTGCTGACCGCCACGGTCGCAGAGCAGAATCCCGAAGCCGCGAGCTATATCCATACCGGCGCGACCAGCCAGGATGTCCTCGACACCGCCCTCGTGCTGCAAATTCGAGCTGGGATAGCTTTGCTTCAGACAGGTTTGCACAACACGAAAGCCCGCTGCATCGAACTCGCGAGTGAACACGCTGGAACGATCCTCGCTGGCCGGACGTGGCTGCAGCAGGGGCCGCCCATGACGCTCGGCCTTAAGTTTGCTGGATATGCTGCAGCACTATCCCGCCATGAGCAGCGTCTGAGCGAAGCCGAAACTCGTGCCGTTCAACTCCAGTTTGGCGGCGCAGTTGGAACGCTAGCGTCCCTGCGCAGCAATGGGTTGATGGTCTCGGCAGCTCTCGCAAAGCATCTCGACCTGCCGGAATCTCTGCTGCCTTGGCACGCGCATCGCGACAATCTCGGCGAGGTTGCGGCCGTTCTTGGCCTGCTGACCGGAACCCTCGGCAAGATGGCGCGCGACATCTCGCTCGCCATGCAGACCGAGGTCGGCGAACTGTTTGAACCTGCAGGCGAGGGCCGCGGCGGATCCTCCACCATGCCGCACAAGTGCAATCCCGTCGGTTGCGCAGTCGTCCTATCGGCGGCGCAACGCGTGCCACCGCTTATCGCCACTATCCTCGCCGCCATGCCGCAGGAGCACGAGCGCGGCCTCGGCGGCTGGCATGCCGAATGGGAGACGCTGCCCGAGATCTTTCGCCTGACTGCCGGTGCCCTTGGCCAGATGCGCCAGATCGTCAATGGCCTCGAAGTCGACGCAGTCCGCATGACCGCGAACGTCGCAATGACCCACGGCCTGGTTTTGGCCGAGTCCGTCGGCGCGGCTCTGGCAGAGCACACAGGTCGCCTTGCCGCGCACAAGATCGTCGAGGAGGCCTCGCGCCGCGCAATCGCCGAGAAGCGCGCATTGCTTTCGGTCTTGACGGAAATGCCTGCCGTCACAGAACATCTATCGCCTGAGCGTTTACACCAGTTGCTGGATTCTTCGAACTACCTCGGCAGTGCGCAGCAGATGATCGAACGAACGTTGAAGTCGCTGAAACAATCAGGGGGTTGAGGAGATGCCAATTGCTCCGTTGCGCAATGCCTATCTGCACTACGCCGTAGACGGTCCCGAAAGGGCGCCCGCAGTTGTACTTTCAAACTCCCTTGGAACTGATTTTCACCTGTGGGACAGCCAGGTGATGGCGCTGCGCCAACACTTCCGCGTCGTCCGGTACGACACGCGCGGCCACGGCGGCAGCACCGGCAGACCTGAGGAATATTCAATCGCAGACCTCGGCGGCGACGTCGTCGAACTCCTCAACTACCTCAATATCGATCGCGCCCACGTCTGCGGTATCTCACTTGGCGGCATGACGGCCCTGTGGCTTGCGATCAACGCGCCGCACCGGGTCAACCACATCATGCCCTGTAATACTGCGGCCCGCCTCGGCACAGTCCAGGGCTGGACAGATCGCATCGCGCAGGTCAAGGAGCAAGGCCTCGCCTCCATCGCCGACGCCACCATGGAGCGCTGGTTCACCCCACCCTTCCGAGCCAAGTCGAAGGCAAAAGTCGAGATCTTTCGCCAGGCTCTGATTCAAATGCACGCCCCCGGCTACATCTCATGTTGCGCCGCGCTGCGAGACGCCGATCTGCGCGATTCGATCGGCTCCATCACCGCGCCGACCCTCGCAATGTCGGCCACCTCGGACCCGGTAACACCGCCGCCCGACGGGCAATACCTGCAGCAGCACATCCCCGGAGCGAAGTATCTCGAACTCAAGGCCGCGCACATCTCCAACGTCGAACTTCCCGACGCCTTTTCCGCTGCAATGCTCTCGTTCTTCAGCGCCAGAGCGAATTTCTAATCGCTATGCTGCTGTTCTGCTTTTGTTTGTCATCCCGTAGGGATCTGCTGTTGTCGTTCGCTGTACCATCAGCAATTCGCTCGAAGTAACGCTGCGGATTACTCCGGCTGCTCTTCCTCGGCCTGCTTAGCGGCGATCTGCTCCAACTGCCGGCGCCAGTCCAGGTCCTCGATAAAGTTCGGTTTGCTGCGCCAGTCTTCCTTCACCTTCACGAAGAGTTCCAGGAAGACCCGCGTGCCCAGCAGCGACTCAATCTCCTTGCGCGCGGCGGTGCCAATCTCCTTCAACATGCTGCCCTGCTTGCCAATCAGGATGGCCTTCTGGCCCGTCCGCTCGCAGAAAATTGCCGCAGCGATCTTCGTTACCGGCAGCTTGGCATCGGCCTTGGGTTTGCCCTTCTGCGGCGGCGGCTCTTCAAACTTCTCAATCACCACGGCAGCAGAGTAGGGAACCTCCTCGCCCGTCAGCAGCAGAATCTTCTCGCGAATCAGTTCGGCAACCAGGAACCGCTCCGGCTGGTCCGTAAGCTGGTCCTTTGGAAAATAGCGCTGGCCTTCCGGCAGAAACGGCACAACCTTGCTCATCAGCAGGTCAAGATTGATCTTCTTGCGAGCCGAAATCGGAATAATCTCTGCAAACTTGTACAGCGCGGCCCAGTGCGCGATCAGCGGCATAATCTCCGCGGGCGAGATCTGGTCGATCTTGTTCAGCAGCAGGATGACCGGGCAATCCAGCTTCTGAATCAGTTGCAGCGAGAAGTCGTCCTCGGCGGCAGAGAGCGTCATGCGCCC
>JAYVZU010000124.1:0-2196 GCA_043783075.1 Rhodanobacteraceae bacterium | reverse complement strand
AGTGCAAGGAGAAGGGTCTGGATCTGGTAGTCGGCGGAGGTGTCTCGTCAGACTCAATTCCGGTGTTGCGCAAGATGGTCGATATCCACCTGACTCGCTTTGAGACCCGCAAAGTAATCTTCAACGCCGAGGCCGCCAAAGAAGACAACATCGGCGAGGGCTTGCTCAATGCCGTTCACTTCGAGCTGCTATGGCTGCTGAATAAACGCGACTACTACGGTCGAATCCAGCACGAGGATGACAAGCGCATCGATATGCTGGAAAAGCGCTGGGCTGTACTGAATCGCTAATGGAAAACATGCATCCTGCCCGCGAATGTCAACCTCACCTTCTGGTCTTCGGAGCCAGCGGTGCGATTGGCCACGCCATTGCCGCGGCTGCAGTTGCGAAGGGCTGGAGCGTGACAGGCGTCGCTCGGACGATCTCCGATTTGGGCTTCCGTAGCATCGCAGCTGACCCGATGAGCCCGGACTTCGACCCTGATTTGTTGAAGTCCGATTCCCCCTATACGGCCATTTGCTGGGCGCAGGGCGCAAACTGCAACGACACAGTCTACGACGTGGACCTCGACCGCCACATGGAGATCTATCAAGCCAACGTGGCCTACATTCTTGTGACGTTGAAGGCGCTGCTGGGCGGAAACATGATCGCGCCGGCGACCCGCATGTGTGTCATCAGCTCGATCTGGCAGAACCTCGCGCGGCAATCGAAGCTGTCATACTGCGTCTCAAAGGCGGCGTTGCAGGGGCTGGTGATGTCGGCCTCAGCAGACCTGGCGCGGGATGGGCATCTGATCAACGCGGTGCTGCCCGGAGCAATCGAAACACCGATGACGCAACGGCTACTCTCCGCCGAACAGATGAGCAGACTTTCCAGTGCAACGCAGTTCGGGCGGCTGGCCACACTTGGCGATGTTTCATCGCTGGTTCTGTACCTCTGCTCGCCCGAGAACACGGGCATTACCGGCCAGTTCATCGCTGCCGATCTGGGGTTTAGCCATGTCCGCATCGTTTAAGCACAAAACAATTCAAATCGCGTCGTCTACAGGAACCTACGATGTCCTTGTAGGCTCAGGAATATTTTCGGTCATTGCGAAGATCATTGAAGGCAACTCGATTCTCGCTGACGACTTCTTCCGGCCACAGTTAGCCGCGTCAGCCAAAAACACTGTCTTCCTCCCTGCGACCGAGCTTGAAAAGAGTCTAGACCATGCCCCGCAAACCATCGAGCGGCTGCGCGAATTGGGAGCAAATAGATCAACACATCTTTATGCCGTTGGCGGCGGTGTACTTCAGGATATCTCGGCGTTCATCGCCTCAATCTATATGCGCGGACTACACTGGTCCTATGTACCGACGACCGTTCTCGCAATGGTTGATTCCTGCATCGGCGGTAAATCCAGCGTCAATGTAGGGGAATTCAAGAATCTGGTGGGGACCTTCCATCCGCCGGAAAACATTTACATCGATCCCACACTCGCCGAGACCCTCCCCCGCGACCAGTTCGCCAGCGGCCTGATTGAAGCCGCAAAAATCTGCTTCTGCCGCGGACCCGAATCCTTCGCAGCGCATCTTGCCTGCGAACCTTCGACGAGCATGACTACAGAAGCCCTTGAACGCGTCATCATCAACTCTCTGCTGGCAAAGAAATACTTCATCGAAATAGACGAGTTCGATAAGAAAGAACGGCTACTGCTCAACTTCGGCCATACGTTCGGTCACGCCATTGAGGGCGCGTCGCACTACGGAATCCCGCACGGCATTGCGGTAGGATTGGGCATTCTGTGCTCCATGGCGTTCCAACGGAGTCGCGGCATCCACTTCAGTCAACTGGCCACAGTGTTGGAATTGGAAGCCCACCTCGACGATATGATTCGCACCTTACCGGACCTCTGTGAGCAGTTGCAGACTATCAGCGTGGCAGGGGTCCTGGAGCGATTTGCCTCGGACAAGAAGCACACCACCCGCTGCTACACACTCATTTTGATCTCGGCATCCGGAGAGGTTGTGCTCGAGCAGATCGACCGTTCGCCGGAGCTTGAAGCCCGTGTTCGCGATGCCTTCGAGACTACGATAGGAATTTATACGCAATGACAAAGTACTCTGATCTACTTGCCGACTGGCTTGTTTCTTTGGGCTACACCCACTGTTTTTTCGTGGCCGGCGGCAACATTATGCATCTGCTGGAATCGTGCAG
>JAYVZU010000123.1:0-19921 GCA_043783075.1 Rhodanobacteraceae bacterium | reverse complement strand
CGAGCCTGCTGGTGTCGATTGCCGGCGGCATGATCCTGACCCGGGCATCGAGCTCTGGCCAGTTGGATGCCGAGCTTGGAACGCAGTTGTTGAAGCGGCGGAATACGTTGTGGATCGCTTGCGGCGTGATGCTGCTGCTGGCGTTGATTCCCGGCTTGCCGAAGATGGCATTTGTGCTGATGGCCGGTGGTGTTGCGATTGTCGCGCGCAAGCTGCCCGCAACGGTCGTTGAGGAAGAAACAGATTCCTCCGCTGCGCTGCGGAATGACAAGCAAAAGGCGAAGGAAGCGGATGCGACCCCAGGTGGCGAGAATCTCGCCAGCCTGCTGAAGATGGATGAGCTAACGCTGGAGATTGGCTTCCAGTTGATTCCGCTGGTGGATGAGAAACAAGGGGGCCAGATGCTGAATCGAGTTCGCTCCCTGCGACGGCATCTGGCGACGGAACTTGGGTTCGTGGTGCCGCCGGTCCACATTACGGACAATCTGCGTTTGAAGCCACGGGAGTACACGGTCAGCCTGCGTGGGATTGAGATTGCGCGTTGGCAGACGGAGCCTAATTGCGTGTTGGCGGTGAACTCTGACCCGAAGGCGCGGGCCCTACCGGGGTTGGAGGTTAAGGAGCCGGCGTTTGGTGTCTCGGCGCGCTGGATTCAACGTGGTTTGGAGGATCAGGCGCTGGCGGCTGGGTACAGCGTGGTCGATCAGACGACGGTGATCGGAACTCATCTGGGTGAGTTGATCCGGCGTCATGCACATGAGTTGTTGGGCCGGCAGGAGGTGAAGCGTCTGCTGGACACAATGAACGACAGCCATCCGAAGCTGGTCGAAGAACTGGTGCCGAAGCTGCTGACGCTGGGTGAAGTTCAGCGCGTGCTGCAGCAGTTGTTGCGGGAGCAGGTTTCGATTCGGGATCTCGGCGCGATTCTTGAGGTGTTGGTGGAGGCGGCACAGCAATCGAAGAACATCGTCCACCTGGTGGAGAGTGTGCGTCAGGCGCTGGGGCGTGGATTGGTGCATCCTTTGCTCGATGCCGAGGGTGGGCTGCGGGTGTTGATGATCGAGCAGAATCTTGAGGCGGAGCTGGTGGCGACGTTCGATCCGCAGGCTGCGATGCGGCTAGGCGATGGGGCACCCAGACCGGGCGGTCAGGGCGAGTATTTGCGCAAGCTTTTGGAGTCTGTGAAACGGCTAACCGGAGGCGGCTCTTCGATGGCTATCCCCGTGCTTCTGTGTCCATCGCCGGCGCGATACCACGTTCGCCGGTGGCTGGAACCATTTGTCCCGAAGGTAACGGTACTTGCGCCGATAGAGATACCACCAGAGATCCGGGTTCGGAGCGTTGGAACGTTGGGGTGAACCAGAGCCTGAGAAAGAGGGATGCTTATGGGAAGTGCGATGCCGGTTGGTTTGTTGACGGGTTACAAGGGCGAGGCAGCGATGAGAGAAGGGCTTGCGGATGGGGCATTAGCGGGTTTGCCAGCAGTTTCTGGCTATGGCGCAGGTCAGGGGTCGCGGGGCAGCGCGGGTGGTACGGGGCTGGATTCGATGACGGCATCGGAACGCGAGACGTTGCTGATGGAACATCTGCCGACGGTACGATATCTGGCGCGCAGGATTCACGAGCGGTTGCCGCAGCATGTCGACCTCGACGACCTGGTTTCGGCGGGGATGGTGGGTCTGATCGACGCCTTCTCGAAGTTTGACCACGGGAAGAAAGTTCAGTTCAAGAGCTACGCGCAGTTTCGGATTCGAGGCGCAATTCTGGATTCGCTGCGGACGTTGGACTGGAGCCCGCGGGAGCTTCGGCGCAAGGGTCGAGCTGTCGAAGAGGCAATTCGGGCGACGACGCAGCGGCTGGGTCGTGCGCCAACCGAGCCGGAGATCGCCCAGGAGATGGAGTTGACGCTGGGCGCATTCCAGACTCTGCTGGGGGATCTGAAGGGGCTTGAGATTGGCAGTCTCCACATGGAGCGCACGGAAGATTCCGGTGACGAAGAGCTCTCGTATGTGCCGGGTGCGCCGGAGGATGATCCACTGTTTCGCTGTCTGAAGGGCGAGATGAAGCAGCGCCTTGCCGACGCGATTGAAGAGCTTCCAGAGAAGGAACGTATGGTGCTGACGCTCTACTACTACGAAGAGCTGACGATGAAGGAGATCGGCTTGACGTTGGGTGTGGTGGAGTCGCGGGTATCGCAGATTCATTCGGCGGCTGTGGTGCGGCTACGTGCTGCGCTTGCGAGCTTGAGGCCGAAGGGTACACCGGATTTGAAGCGAAAGAAGCGCTAAAGGGGCCATAAATGGATAAGGTACTTGGACAGGCGGCGATTGATGCTTTGTTCGCTTCGGCGTTGGCCGGAGGCGATCAGAATGCGACGCTGGCTTCGCCCGATTTGGTGGTTGAGGTGTACAACTTCAGCCGTGCAGGACAAATCTCGAACGACCAGATGCGGGCCATCGGAACGGTCAACGATTTGTTTGCGCGCAATCTGATGCATACCGTTGGTGCTTGGCTGCGGACCGAGTTCCAGGTCGCCCTGGTGTCGGGCGAGCAGATGGCCTACAACGAGTTCGTCGACCGCATTCCGGAGAAGACGTATATTTCGTCGGTACGGTTGGAGCCGCTGGGTGCGCCGGGTCTTTTGGAGGTAGAACTTGCGCTCGCGTCGCCGATTGTGGACCTGCTGCTGGGAGGTACCGGCAAGGCGGAGCCGGAGCGGCCGCTTACGGATATCGAAGACCTCATCATGGTGTCCGTGGTGCAGATGATTGTGAAGGAGTTGAACGTAGCGTGGATCCCGGTCGGGTTGCACTACACGTTCGAGAAGCGGGAGTCGTCGGCACAGGTTGCTCGGATGATGCCGGCCGGCGAGAAGACTCTGTGCATCTGCTTTGAGGTGAAGATGCCGGAGGCTCGTGGGGTGATCAACCTGTGTTTGCCGTCGGTGGTGTTGAACACGATTTTGAGAAAGTTGATTACCGAGACGTCGCGGCCTCGGCGGCGGTCGCCGGAGATGAAGGTCCGGGTTCGCGAGCTGTTGGGCGAGACGACGGTTGGCGCGGTATTGCAGTTTCCGCCGGTCCGTCTGCGGGCCAGGGAGCTGTCCGGGTTGGCGGTCGGTACGGTGCTTCGTTTGCCTGTCCCTCGTCATGCAGCGGCGGAGTTGCGGATTGGCGGCTTGTCGCTTGGGAGAGCGCGGGCTGTGCGGATGGGCGAGCACCGTGGCGCGCGGATGGAGCCAACGTCGCAGCAGGACCATCGGGCGGACGAGACAGAGATTGCGAATTGAGGCGATAGATGATCATTGAAGGATCAGCTGAAGGATCGGCGGGTGACGATGGGGAGCGCGAAGCTAACGCACCACAGGAGCGATCGGAGGCCGACCTTGGCGCCGGGATGAGCTTGTTGTTCGACATTGAGCTGGAGGCCACACTGCAGTTTGGGTCTCGCGAGATGCCGTTGCGCGAGATTCTGGAGCTGGGACCAGGCGACGTCGTGGAGCTGGACCGCCACGTCTCCGAACCGGTGGATTTGGTGGTTGGAGACCGGATTGTAGCGCGGGGCGAGGTGGTCGTAGCCAGTGGCAACTTTGCCCTGCGCATTACCGAAGTTGCAACGCCGCAGCTGCGGCTGGAGAGTATTCGATGCCTATTCTAGGAAGGAGTGCTGACGTGACGGTGCAGACTCGGATACAACAGGCTCTTGCGGTCAGAGCTGGCGAAATGGCCTCGCAGGATAGGTATCAGCCGGTGCGTCCTGCTCTGGACGACTTAGCTACTAGCGACCGAATGTGCGGAGCGCCGGGTTGTAACGGTGGCTGGTCGATGCCGTGGAAGAACCGCCGCAGGCCAATCTTTGAGCAGGAGTGGGGTTGTAGCTCGCGTTGCCTGACGACGCTGGTAAAGGCTGCTGTGCGGCGCGAGACGGGGGTTGGGGCTCGGGAAGATAGAGACGAGCCGCATCGGCACCGGGTGCCGCTGGGATTGGTGCTCCTGGCACAAGGGTGGATCTCGCATCCGCAGTTGCAGACCGCTCTGGCGGCTCAACGAGCAAGTGGTCGAGGACGTATTGGCGACTGGCTGGCACAGAGTTGCGGATTGGCAGAAGAGCGCATCGCCCGTGGGTTGGGTGTGCAGTGGAGTTGCCCTGTGCTGACGGTGGATGGATTTTCCCCGGCGGCGATGGCACTGGTAATGCCGAAACGGTTGATCGCGGAGTATGGTCTGGTCCCATTACGCTTCGCGGGGTCGAACCTACTCTATCTCGCGTTTGAGGAACGAATGGACGCCACGGTTGCGCTAGGCGTGGAGCAGATGTGTGGGCTGAAAGTGGAGAGTGGGCTGCTCGCGGCGACGCACTTTCAGGCCGTGCGAGCGGCGGTGCTGGAGGCGGAGGGTGTCCCCGTCCAGATGCATTTGGTCGCGGATCGCGATGGGCTGACGGCGGGAATCGTGCGAGCGATGGAAAAGAACCAGCCGGTGGCTGCGCGGCTCGTCAGGGTACATCAGTACTACTGGCTTAGGATGTGGCTGGAAGCGGGGGCGATGCGCGGCGTCGGGAGTGTTCCAACTAGTCTTGAAGATGTTGAGGATTGTCTGTTTCTGGTGGGCAAAAATATACAGGCCCCTTGATGAGGGGCCTGGCTCACACTTCAGAATGGATGGACTATCTTGCACCGACAACGGGGGTCTGAGCCAGCTCCGCAGCTGCTGGTGTCTCAAGTTCATCGCCAGAGGTGGCGGATAGGACGTTTGCCTGCGTGTTGTTGGAACCTAGCCCCAGCTTAATGATGGCACGGGAGTCTGGGACGAGCTTGGTTTGCCAACCATTGTCAGACTGAAGTTTTTCCATCGCAGCCTGGGTGGTGGAATCCCATGTGCCAGAGGGAACTCCGGTGAGGTAACCGGCTTTGATCAACGCATTTTGAATTTGGGTTGCGCGCTCGGAATCGATGCTGGTCGAGCTGAGCCGTGTCTTAGCGGTGGGCTTGTACTTGGATACGCGGGGGGCAGTCGGTCCGCGACGAACTCTCGGATTCGCGGCCGAAAGTGACGTGGTCAACATCAATACTGCGGCGATGGTACTGGCGTGAACGATCCGCATGAAAGAAAACCCCTTGAACTACAAGTATCAGGGATACAAACTGCCTGATACTCTGTGAATGCCTTCAGAGTACCGATTGAGTTAATGTTTAGCAAGTGGAAAGGTTGCTTTCCCAGAAATTATTTCTGTTCCGCATTCAGACCACAGGAGTTAGAGCCCCAAGGGCTGACATCGTTTGAACTGTCAGCCCTTGGAACAGTTATAGGCGATGACTACCGGAGGGTTCCTCCGACGAACGTATTGCCGCTCTTCGGGTTGCGCGGATCGCGTACGACGAAGACGACGTCGTCGCCGTTCTTGATGCGGGCGACGGCCGCACGGTAGCTGGTATCGTCGGTGACAGATTGGCGGTTGATCTCGACGATCAACGCCCCCTTGCCCAGGCCGATCTCGTCGGCGAAGGAGCCGGGGGTAATGGCCGAGACGATCACTCCGCCGGGGACTCCAAGCTTGCTGATCTGCGCCTGAGGAACTGCGGTGACGGTGATGCCGAGCTTGGTCTGGCCGACGTCGACCGGGGTTGGAAGCTCAGGGTCATTCTCCTTGCCGGCCACTTCCTCGTAGACCTTGGCGCGATCTCCGATGGTGACGTTTGCGGTGTGCTTGACGCCGTCGCGGAGGTAACCGATCTCCGCCGAGGTGCCGACGGCACGAGCTGAGATGTCATTTACAAGGTCATCGCCATCCTTGATCTGGTGATTGCCGACCGCTACGAGGATGTCGCCTGGCTTGATGCCGGCCTTGCCCGCGCCGCCCGAGGGAGTGACTGAGCCGACGATCACGCCGCCGTTCGAAAATCCGTATACGCGGCTAACGGCCGAAGCGGTCGTGGCCTGGAACTGGATACCGATGGAGCCGCGGATCACCTTGTGGGTTGGTCCGATGAGATCGTTGTAGACCTTGGCGAGGATGTTGGATGGCATGGCGAACCCAACGCCCTGCGAACCCATGGACTGGGTGTAGATGGCGGTGTTCATACCGACGACGTTTCCGGCCAGATCGACCAGCGGGCCGCCCGAGTTGCCGGGGTTGATGGCGGCGTCGGTCTGGATGAACTTTTGGAACTGTTTCGCAAGACCGGACTGTGGGTCGCGCTCGTCGATGGAGCGGTTTTTGGCGGAGACGATTCCGGCAGAGACGGTCTGCGAGAGGCCGAACGGGCTGCCGATCGCGAGAACCCAGTCGCCAACTTCGGCGGAGTCGGAGTTGCCAAGCTTGATCGTCGGAAGCGGAGTTTTGGTGTCGATCTTGATGACTGCGATGTCGGTCTCGGGGTCTACGCCGATCACAGTCGCGGGACGGCCCTGGAGCCGCTGTCCGTCATCCGGGTCGCCGGCGAGCTTGACGTAGATCTTGTCCGCCTTGTCGACAACGTGATTGTTGGTGATGATGTAGCCGCGCGGGTCGACGATAAAGCCGGAGCCCAGAGCCTGGCGCTCACCGCCGGAGATTCCGTCTTCGTCCTCACCATCGCCGCCGCCTGGGTTCTGGCCACCGAAGAACTTGTTGAAGAAGTCCTGCATATCGCCCTGATTCGGTGCTTCGCCGTTGGGATCGGCGTTGCGGCCGCGGCGGGTCTTGGGAGCAACGGCTTTCTTTGCGATGGTTTCGGTGTTGATGTTCACGACGGCCGGACCGACCTGCTTCACGATCGCGGAGAAGCCGTTCGAGAGGGTCTTGGGGTCAGGAATGACCAGCGGACGGGCGTCGGAGCTGTCAACTTTCTGCTGCTCCTTTGCGCCGACGTCACGCGTAAGAACCGATCCAGCAAGAACGCCGACTGTGAGCGTGGCGAGCAGGGTGAAGGTAGAGGCAAGCGGGTTACAGCGAAGGCGGCTGAGAAGAGTGGAGCTGGTGGGCGTTTCCATGAGTGCGTGAGACCTCGTAGTCGTTTATTTCATTGATAAAGCAAAGGGTCAGAACTACAGACCGGCAATCCAAGTATAGATGCGCGGAAGCAATCTCTGGGACCATGCAAAGCCAAACGAGGATTGGACGGTGACGGTATGGAAAGGTCAACTAATAAATTAGGCGAAAGTTTTAGGCCGGGATTTCAGTGGAATTCGTCCCCGGCATCAGTTCGACCAGCGCGATCGCGGCAAGGATGAGCGCGGCACCGACCAAGTCACGAGTCCCAAGGACCTCGTGAAAGAACAGGAGCGAGGTGAGCCAGGCGAAGACAGGTTCAAAAGTGAGGATAAGGACGGTATGGGTTGGGGGCAGCACCTGTTGTGCGAAGCTCTGGATAGTGAACGCTGCGACGGTGCCGAGCAGGCTACAGATCACGAGGGCAAGGATCACAGGGGAAGTGAACCTGGCGTGCGTGTGTTCCAACGGAAGAGTGATGAGCATTGTCAGCGTGGCAAAGGAAACTTGAAGCGTCGCGAGCAGACCGGCCGGCATGGAGCGGGAGGTGTGCGCAAGGGTAAGGAGATGGGCGGCGAAGGCGATCGCACCGGCAAAGGTGACTAAATCTCCGGGAGCCATGCTGGCGGCCAGATTGCGTAAGACGGTTCCCGCGGGCGTTGTGATGAGTAAAAGACCAGCAAATCCGAGGAGTGTGCCGATTCCGGCGATGACCGTTGGGCGTGGCGTTCCCGCTGGCCGAATAGCTGGGACTAAAGTAAATATTGGGACGAGAACAACCAGCATGCCGGTGATGAAGGCACACTTCGCTGGGGTGGTGTGGGCCAGGCCGAGAGTCTGGAACTGGTAGCCGGCACCGAGAAAGAGACCAGCTAATGCACCTTCGAGTAGCTGTGGCCGGGTGATCTGGCGGAGGTGACGGCGGTTGATGACGATCAGAACAACACTCGCGAGCGCCATGCGGAGAAGGTTGAACAGCAGGGGAGAGACGTCGGCAATGGCCGCCTTGACGAGCGAGAAGGTGGCTCCCCAGACGAGGGCCGTAGCGAGCAGCAGGATGTGGGCTAGTGTGCGCCTGGACATCGGGTTTCGCGGAGATTCGATCAGCAGATTCCTCCGCTTTGCTACAGAATGACAAAAAAGTTGATTATTTGGCTGTGTAGACGGTTTTGTTCCCGACGACCGTGCGGAGGACCTTGGTTTGGAGGATCTCTTCCGGGGTGGCTTTCATCAGGTCGTGGTCAAGGACGATGAAGTCGGCGAGATAGCCGGGTTCCAGACGTCCCTTGGAGAATTCGCGGAACTCGGCGTACGCCGGTGCCTGGGTGTACGCGTAGATGGCTTCGGCGATAGTTAGCTTTTCCTCGGGGACGAAGGTCTTGGTTCCGGCTTCATTCTTGCGTGTGACGGCAGCGTAGAGGCCGCGGAAGGGGCTGATTGGTTCCACCGGGTAGTCGGTTCCGAAGGCCAGTATGATCTTGTGGTCCAGCATCGAGCGCCATGCGTAGGCGTATTTGCTGCGTTCGGGGCCGAGTCGGGCGCCCGCCCAGTTCATGTCGGTGAGCAGGTGCGAGGGCTGCATGGAGGCGATGACCCCGAGCTTTGCCATACGCTCGAAGTCGCCGGGGAGCAGAACCTGGGTGTGCTCGATGCGGAAGCGCAGGTCTTTTGAGGAAAACGCAGCTTTGGGGCTGGTTACGACCTCCGCGTCGGGTTTGACGGGAGCGGCGGGATGGGTCGCGGGGACGGCAACCTGTTCAGCGGCTTCAAAGGCATTGAGCGCAATATGGTTGGCCTCGTCGCCGATGGCGTGGAAGCCTAGTTGGAATCCTGCGGCGGCGCGTTCGGCGGCCATTGCGTTCAGGTTTTCCTGCTGGTAACGGGGGATGCCGGAGTTGTTGGGGTCATCGGCATACTGCTCAGCCAATGCGGCCGTTCTTGATCCTAAAGACCCGTCCATATACCCCTTCAACATGCCGATGTGCAGCAGTGGGTCGTTGGGATCGTGGCTGGCGCGGCGGTTCTTCAGGGTTCCGATTGGGGTTCCAAAGTCGAGCCAGCAGGAGATGCGGAGGTTCAGCTTGCCGTCCTTTTCCATCGCTTCGAGCGCGAGCCAGTCTTCCCATGCGCTCAGGTTTTGGACGCTGGTGACACCGTTGGCGAGCGCGTCGTCGATGGCGATGTTGAGGGCTTTACGTCGGGTTTCGGGGTCCGGCGGGGGGACTTTGGCGTAAATGAGCGAGACGGCGGGGGTCTCGCGGACGATTCCGGTTGGCGTGCCGGTGGAATCCTTGTCGATCTTGCCGCCGCTCGGGTCGGACGTCGCGCTGGAGATGCCGGCAGCGAGCAACGCGGCGGAGTTGGCGACGACAATATGGCCGTCGGTTCGGTAGAAGACGGCGGGGTGTCCGGCACTGACTTTATCGATATCGCCACGGGTTGGAAGCGTGTTCGAAGCCCACTTGGTGTGGTCCCAGCCGGAACCGAGGATCCACTGGCCGGGTTTGGCGCTCGCGACGTAGGTGGCAATGCGCTGCTGCATATCGGCGAGGGAGGTGGTGCCGCCGAGGTCGACCGTGAGTTTTTGCTGTCCAGCACTGGCCATGTGGGTGTGGGCGTCGTTGAAACCGGGCATGACGAAGGCCCCGCCGAGGTCTACGACCTGAGTGTGCGGTCCCTTCAACTTGAGCAAATCCGTGTCCGATCCGACAGCGACGATGGTCGAGTTGGTGACGGCGATGGCGCTGACACGGGCCGGCGTGGTGGAGGCGTCGGAGGCCTGAAGGTGTGCACCGGTCAGGATATTACCTTGGATATAGATGGCGTTGGGACTGGTGTCTTGTGCGCCGGCAAACGCGGCCGAGAGGGCGAGTGCGACCGAAAAGAGGCGGAGTGCGCGATGGAGATTCACGCTACGAGTGTATCGGAGAAGGCCTCTTTGCGCGGGTGAAGCTGCTGACGATCTCCGGGTGGTAGACCATGTAGATATAGATTGTCAGGTCCAGCAGGATGAGGATGTAGAGGGTCTCGCGGTTCACTGAGCTTGTCATGTTCTCATCGCCGAATAGCCCAAGCTTCTTCAGCGACAACGCCGCAGTCAGGGCGGACGAGATGGCGAGGTTGGCGCGGGTACTGGGACGGAGGATGAACAGTCCATACCCAACGTAGATCATGTAGCAGCCGAGAACCGGAACCAGGATGCCGGACACATCCTTGCCGTGCGCTGCTATGTAGAGCAGTTCCGAGAAGGTTTCGGAGTGGGGCAGGGCATCGGGTGCAATCCACAGGAGAGTTGCGACCCCGATGAGGAAGCCGGCCTTGAGGAACTGAAAGCAGCCGATAACAATCAGGGGCAGGGGCCGGTCGACCTTTTGTGGCCGCATAACTTCATTTTCCAATCGGGAGCTAAAGTTTGACCTAAGGTATCAGAGTCTGGGCCAGGTCGAGAATCACCAATAAGAGGCGGCGAAGTGCAACTTCCCGGCCTGTGGGGTCGTACCACTCGGCCAGAGTGTGGATGCCGCCACCCGTTCCTCCGCTGGCGAGTGCAGCGGCCGGGACGCCGAGCGAGAGCGGAATGTTGGCGTCGGTGGAGCCGAGATGAAGTTCGGTACGGATGGCCAGATGCCGGTCAACCGCGCGCAGACTGTCCAAAAGTGGGGATGTCGCAGGCAAAGCTGCGGCTGGACGGTTCCCTATGAGTTCGAGGGTGTAGGTGGCTGGTGCAGGAACAAGATTTTGGAGGATGGCGGGCAGGTCTGCAGCGATCTTTTCCAGAACGAACTGCTCGGTGGAGCGGAAGTCGAGCAGGGCCGTGGCGGATTCGGGGATGGAGTTGATGGAGGTTCCACCGCCAATCACGCCGGGGCTGAACGTACTGGTCTCCATTCCAGCGCGCTCGGGTATAAGGATTGGCATTTCGGCGATCTGGACGATGGCCCGGCTCAGCAGCGTGATCGGGTTGGGAATTCCAGCGTCGGCCCAGCTATGTCCACCGGGCCCGCTGATGGTGATGCGAAAGCGCTGGCTACCGAGCGCGGTTGTGACGGCGATGCCGGTTCCAGAGCCTTCGAGCGCAATGGACGCAGCAATTTGGCCCGTGTAGGAACCCGCGGTGAAGATATGACGCATGCCCCGCAGATCGCCTTCACCCTCCTCGCAGACATTGGCGGCAAAAAGAATGGGGATCGGCGGAACGATATTGGCGAAGCGCATGGCGGCGATCAGGCCTAGCAGCGCGGTCAGGCCGGCGGCGTTGTCGCAGGCACCAGGGCCCAGGATGCGGGAGCCGTCCTCGGTGGGAGTGGTGTCCGTGCCAAGCGGGAAGACAGTGTCCAGGTGGGCTGAGATGAGCAAATACGGGCCGGGATTGGGGGAGGAAAGCTCTCCGAGGGCATTGCCGGCTTCGTCGAGGTGGACGTTCGCAAGGCCGAGCGCGATGAATCGTTCGGCGAACCATGTTGCGCGGGCGGGTTCGTGAAAGGTGGGCGCTGGAATAGCCAGCATCTCAAGCTGCCAGTTACGGAGTTGCGATTGGTGAAGGTGGAGCCAGTGAAACGCGCGATGAACGGGCAGACAAGCGGCGAGCTTGGTAATGCGGTGCTGCGCCAGCACGGTCTCAGCGGTAGTTCGCGGGATGGTCCGGGAGATCATGGCTTGGCCTGCTCTGCATATTCGACGGAGACGAGAAAGAGCCCGCGAGCCGGGGCGGTAGGGCCGGCGGCGGAACGATTCTTCGCATTCAAAATCTTCGTAATATCGTTCGGTCCGATCCTCCGCGAGGCTGCGTCTACAAATGTCCCGACCAGGTTACGGACCATGTGATGCAGAAAACCGCTTCCGCTAACCCTGTAGATGAGCATATGAGATTCAAACGACCAGCGAGAGCGGCGGATGGTACGGACTGCGGAGCGGGGTTCGTTGGCGAGGCGGGTGGTGAGGTCGGGGTCGACGGCGGCGAAGCTGGTGAAGTCGTGCTCGCCCACAATATGGCCCGCAGCCTGTTGGGCGAGGTCGAGGTCGAAGTGCCAGGGGCAGTCCCAGCAATAGGGAGCGAGCTCCGGCGGACAGATTCGGTCGGGTTCAGAGCGAACGGTGGGGATTCGGGGGAAGATGCGGTACTCATAATTCTTTTGGATAGCACTGTGTCGGGCGTGGAAGGTGTCGGGTGCATGCTGGGCGGAGAGGACTCGGATCGCGGGTGGCAGGGCACGGTTTAGCGCCCGAAGCATGTTGGCCGGAGGAATCGGGGAATCTAGCTGGAATGTGGCAACCTGAGCAAGGGCGTGGACGCCGCCGTCGGTCCGCCCGGAGCCCTGGGGCAAGACAGTTTCGCCGGTTACATGACGAATTGCGGCTGCGAGTGTGCCTTGAATGGTGACGAGCGAGGGCTGGACCTGCCAACCGTGGAAGTTGGTGCCGTCGTACGAGAGAATGAGTTTCCAAAGCTGCATCGGTTTCTGGAAAGTATCACGATGGATGCGGAAATGGTTACATCTGGTCAAGATTCGGGTAGGGAGTTGGTTGCGGTTGATATAGTTGAGTTCAAAGCAAATGTAGATCGGCGCGGGTTCGCAATTTTATGGAACCGGATTGCCAGAAGATTCGTACCAAACATGACGTAACAGGTGTGCCAATTGGCTTGTAAACGATTGGAATGAAAGTTTTACATCTGGTTCCGGATTTTTAGAGTCTGGATAGAGACTGGGAACGTCTACTGACTGTTCCCCTCAAAGAATCGCCAACGGGTCGAGCTTTTTCGAATCCCGGGTGATGATTGGTGCGGCTGGACATGATGCAAGTGGAAAGCTGGAGAAAACTTACGTGAGACTGATTGACTTGAAGGCTGGAGTGAGCATTGCGTTGCTGCTCCTGAGCACGACCGGACAGGGCTTTGCCCAGCAAGCGGCGACGCAGCAGCCGAGCGCAACCCAGGCGGCACCCGCACAGGCGATTCAGAACGATACGACCGGGCAGCCAGGCCTTCCACAGGCTCCGCAGCCCAAGCCGACCGAGCCGCTGTTTTTGCGCGGCACGGCTACAGATTACACGCAGTTGAAGTCTTTTTCCTGGCGCCACCCGCTGGACATGTACGAACCGACGGATGTTGATGCGCCACGCCTCTCGAACACGCCGAAGCTGAACGATCTGCTGCGGGATGGCAAGCTGTATCTGAGCCTCTCCGACGCCGTGACTCTGGCTCTCGAGAACAACTACGATATTGCGATTGCGCGTATCAATCTGGACATCGCCGATACGGACATTCTGCGTACCCGCGCGGGTTCTAGCTTCCGAGGCGTCTCGACCGGCCTGGTGGCGAACACGTTGGGTGGTTCTACGTCGACGATCTCCGGCGGCGGCGGACCGGGCGGCACTTCGAGCGCATCGGGCGGCGCAGGTACGGGAGCTTCGGGCCTCGTGTTGAGCACGAACGGCGGCGGACCTCAGCCGTACAGCTTCGACCCGGTCATCACCGGAACGACCGAGTTCGAGCGGAGCACGTCGCAGAGCGCCAGTGTTATCCAGCCCAAGGCCACGGTGAATACCTTCACGGAAAACCTGGGCTATCAACAGGGTTTTAGCTCTGGAACGCTGTTGAATGCGACCTTCAACAACTCGCGTATATCCACGACCAGCAACTTTACGAGCTTTACGCCTTCCATCAACACCAACCTGAAGTTCCAGGTGACACAGCACCTGCTGCAGGGTTTTGGGCCGAAGTTGAATCGCCGCTTCATTATCGAAGCGACCAACAACCGGCGCATCACCGACGCCTCGTTCCGCCAGCAGGTCATCTACACCATCACCCAGATCGAGAGCATTTACTGGTCTCTGGTGAGCGCGTATGAGGACGAGCAGGCCAAGGAGCGCGCGCTGGCGCAATCCACACAGCTCACCTCTGATAATCGCAAGCAGTTGGAGATTGGTACGCTGGCCCCGCTGGATGTTATTACATCAGACTCGGCCGTGGCGACGGATCGTCAGTCGCTGACCACCTCGAAGTCAAACCTGCAGTATCAGCAGCTTTTGATGAAGCAGGCGATCGCACGCAACCTGAACGACCCAACGTTGGCGAACGCGCCGGTAGTTCCGACGGATCGCGTAGGCCTAGACCGGATTCCGGAAGAGGAGATGGCGCTTGAGGATCTGGTGAAGCAGGCCTACACCAACAATCCGCAGATCGAGCAGGCTGTTCTGAACATGCAGAACAACCGGATCACGATCCGCGGTGAGAAGAATGGTTTGCTGCCGGTTGTCGATGCATTTGGTTTCTACGGAACCAGCGCGTTGGGCGGTACACCTAACCCGAACGCGACCAGCTTCGGCACGACTACGGGTGGAACGAACACGGTTCCAGGTGGATATGGTGGCGTTTTGCAGAACCTGCTCAAAGCAAACAATCCGGACTATGCGGTGGGTGTGAATATTACAATTCCGCTGCGGAATCGCACAGCGCAGGCTGACCAGGCGCGCTCGCAGATGGAGTATCGCCAGACGCAGATGCGCTTGCAGCAGCTTTACACTCAGATTCGGATTCAGGTGATCAACGGACTTTATGCGTTGACCAATGACCGGGCAAACGTGCTGGCCGCACAGACGGCTCGTGAGTACAACGCGCAGTCGCTGGATGCCGAGCAGAAGAAGTACAAGCTCGGTGCTTCGACAACCGCAAATGTACTCCAGCAGGAAAGAACGCTCGCGACGGGTGAGAATAATCTGATCTCCGCGACCGCTGCCTATGCCAAAGACAAGTCGGCTCTATTGCAGATACTGTCGGAGACGCTTGATCGCTACGGCGTAGCGCTGGTCGATGCGGCTACCGGTACAGTATCGAAGCCGCCCGTGATTCCGGGACTTACGGCTCCGAAGGCTCCGGCCCCACCGATGCCATTGACTGCGACCCCCGCACCTCTGCCGCCACAGTAAGCTGCTTTGATTTACGGAGATGGGCTCGGACTTCGGTCCGGGCCCTTTCTGTTTTGGCGCCACCGACAGGTAAACTTACGGGATGAGTGAAGGCGTGAAGAATGGATTGGCCGGGGCGCGTTCGGCGTACCTGCGAACAGCGATGCACCAGCCAGTGGAGTGGAACGAGTGGGGCCCCGCAGCTTTTAGCAAAGCTCGTGAGGAAGACAAGCCGATCCTGCTGGATATTGGCGCGGTGTGGTGCCACTGGTGCCATGTGATGGACCGTGAGAGCTACGAAAACGCCGAGACGGCTGAGCTGATCAACAAGTTCTTTGTTGCCGTAAAGGTGGATCGGGACGAGCGGCCGGACGTGGATTCGCGTTACCAGGCTGCTGCCGCCGCAGTGAGTGGGCAAGGCGGGTGGCCGCTGACCGCGTTCCTGACTCCAGAGGGCAAACCCTATTTCGCCGGCACCTACTTCCCACCTGTAGACGCGCACGGACGACCAAGTTTTCGGCGTGTGCTGTTCACGATGGCGGAGGCCTTCCAGAAGCAGCGCAAGGATGTCGTTGATTCGGCCAACAGCGTAATGGCCGCGATTGAGCAGAATGAGACATTTGACGGCAGCGCAAAGGATCCCGGAGAGCCTCTGGTCGAAAAGATCATTGAAGCTGCATTGAAGCAGTTCGATCCGCGATATGGCGGGTTTGGATCTCAGCCGAAGTTCCCGCACTCTGGCGTGTTGGATCTATTGCTGGACGAAGCGGGCCGGAGCACCTCGGATGTTGCAAAGTCTGCGCGCCAGGCGGCGATGCTGACTTTGGAGAAGATGTCGAAGGGTGGCATGTACGACCATCTGGCTGGCGGATTTCATCGCTACTCGGTGGACGAGCGGTGGGTGGTGCCACACTTCGAGAAGATGTCGTATGACAACTCGGAGTTGCTGAAGAACTATGTTCATGCGTATCAGAGTTCGGGCGAGCCTGAGTGTGCGCGGATTGCTCGCGAGACGATGGCGTGGATCGACGAGTGGATGAGTGATCGCGAGAATGGCGGGTTTTATGGCTCGCAGGATGCGGATTATTCGCTGGATGACGATGGCGACTACTTCACCTGGACGCGCGGGGAGGCTGCGGCAGTGTTGACAGCAGAGGAGTTAGCAGTGGCAGAGCCGTACTTCGATATTGGCCCGATTGGCGACATGCGCCATAATTTCGAAAAGAACACGCTGCATATCGACCTGGCGCTGGCGGATGTGGCGAAGGCGGCGAATGTGTCTTTTGAACGTGCCGTCGAATTAGTGCAGATCTCGAAAATAAAGATGTATGCGGCCAGGAAGCTCCGATTGACGCCGTGTATAGACAAAACTGTATATACATCATGGAACGCGATGATGGTGTCAGCCTATCTGCTGGCTGGGCGCGTGTTGGGCGACTCCGAGGCTGTCAAGTTTGCCCTGAAAACTCTGGACCGGCTGCTGGCCGGGAACCATTCTGAGTTGGGCCACGTGGCTGCTTATGGCTCGGCGGATGGCGCCGGTGAGTGCGTTGCTGGGGTGTTGGAGGACTATGTGTTCACGGGGCACGCGGCGCTGGATGCGTGGGAGACGACTGGCGAGATACGGTACTTTGCAGCGGCACTGGAGCTTGGAAGGGCCGCAGTAGCGAAGTTCTATGACGAGGCCAGTGGCGGGTTCTTCGATATCGAATTATTGGCAGGCGGAGAAGCTCGGCTTGGGGCTCTGAGTACCCAGCGCAAGCCTCTCCAGGACTCGCCATCGCCGGGTGGGAACTCAGTTGCTGCCGGGTTGCTGGTCCGTTTGGCGGAGCTGACCGGGGATGAAGACTTCCGGGAGAAGGCCAAAGCTACGCTGGAGTGTTTCGCGGGAGTGGTTGAACATTTCGGGCTGCATTGCGCTAGCTATGGGCTGGCTTTGCGTCGGCTATCGTTGCCGCCGGTGCAGGTGGTCGTTGTCGGCACGGATTCGCTGGCGGACCAGTTGGAGCAGGTTGCGTTGCGAGGCTATGCGGTGAACAAGAGCGTCGTGCGTCTTCGGAATATGGATACGCTACCGCCGTCACTGGCGGAGACGCTTCCGCATGTGCCGCCTCAGAGTGGGAGCTTTGCTGTAGTTTGCAGCGGGTTCTCGTGCCAGGCTCCAGTTGGGACTCCGGAGGAGTTGGTGGGGGTTCTGGGCGGCTTGTAAAGCAAGGCGTTACGGCGACGGGAGGGATCAGATACGGGGATAGGAGTAAGCAACAGTGAAATACTGAGATTCTTCGCTGTGCTCAGAATGACCTCAGCCAAAATTGACCTCAGCTGATTTTGATCCGCTCCTGTCCCGTTGGTGTAGCTGCATTTGGTTGGTAGATATTAAGGGTATCGATGCCGAGCGGAATTTGTTCGCGTTTGAAGGTTTCGACGATGCGGGTGCGGAAGGCACGGAGGACTTGATCCTTGTTGGCGATCTGGACTCGGGCACTGATCGAGTAGGTTAGGGCGCGACCGTTGATGTTTTCGATGCCGTTGACGACTGGGTCGGTCATGACGGCTTCCTTGAAAGATTCCTCTGCGATCACTTCCTGTGCGACTCCCTTCAGGAGAGCGATCACGCGGTTGGAGTCGGCGCTGGCGTCGATGGTGATGCTGACGGAGGCTACGGCGAAGTCTCGCGAGAGGTTTGATACCGTGGCGACCTGCGAGTTAGGCACGATGTAGAGCGTGCCGTCCGCATCGCGGAGGCGGGTGAGGCGCAGTGTCAGGTCTTCGACGGTGCCTTGCAATCCGGCGATCTTGACGGTTTCCCCGACGTTGTACTGGTCTTCGATGAAGATGAACACCCCGTTGATGATGTCTTTACAGAGCGACTGCGCACCCAGACCGATGCCTACGCCGAGAATACCGGCGGATGCCAGCAGCGGGCCATAGTTGAAGTTGAGCAAGTTTAACAGTTGCAGGAACGCTAAGAAACCCAGAATGCTGTAGGCCGTTCCGCGGACGAGGGTGGCCATGGTGCGGAGTTGGGAGGCACGGGCGGAGGTGGTGTGATGACTCTTTGCGACGCGATCCATACGGCCCAGAAAAAATCGAATGATGCGTTGCAGGATGAACAGCATCAACAAAACGGTCGCGACTTTGGGTAGCCGATCGCGGACCATAATGACGACATCTTTATGCCAGTCCAGTTGAATCTGTTGGAAAATTGGCTGTTCCAGCTGTAAAGCGGCATTGGGTCCGAGGTGCATTCCGAGCTTTGTCAAGGGATTCAGGGGGAACGCTCGCTTTCGGTATGAAAGTAAATTTGTATTCACCCGTTGCAAACAGCAGCGCTGGGCATGAAAATGAGACGCAGAGGCGGCCAGAATGGGGCCGGACCAAGGAGAGCGCTATGAAGATTTTGACAGGTTGGACGCGAGTCGTAACTGTGGGTTTCGTGGTGATCTCGCTTTCTGGTGTCGTAGCGCACACGCAGAAGAACGGCCCGCCTCAGTTGCCTAGCCCAATCAGCGCATCGGATCCGTTTGGGCAGGAGGCAAGCAAGTCCCGGATGGATTCCCCGCTCAGCGTCAATGGGAAGCAGGAGATGTTGCGGAATGATGAGCGCCAAAAGCGTCTCGTCTCCGACACGGAGAAGCTGCTGTCGCTGGCGACGGAGTTGCATCAGGATGTCGGGAAGACGGACAAACACATACTCTCAGTCGACGTGGTGAAACGGGCAGAAGAGATCGAGAAGCTTGCCCGCAGCGTGAAAGAGCGGATGAAGGGCTCAGTTTAGTGAGAGCGAATTGCGTGTTGGTTTAGAGCGAAGGACAACCGCAGATCCCTACGGGATGACAAAAAAGAATGACAGATGCGAACGGCGAATACAGAGATTCTGGCTTCGCCAGAATGACGGCGGCGGCTGGTTTGACTTTATTGCAACGGGGAAATTGTTCTAGTGTTGCGAAGTGTTTGAAATGTGCTGCAGATGAGGCCCATTGGGGGTAACGATTGCGGCTGCATTGATTTGTGGAACCGGCAGTGTGGTGATGGCGGTAGCCGAGGTGCGGAGCGCGTCGATGACCTTTGCGGCGTTCCAGGTGGGATTGGCAGCCAGAATGAGCGCTGCGGCTCCGGCAGCGAGCGGGGCAGAGGCACTGGTTCCCATCGCCTGAACATACACGGCGTGCCCGAGGCCGAAGCAGCCGAAGGATTGGCCGGGGACGGATGGGGCTCCGGAGGTGGTTGCAGGGAGACCTTGACTGCAGGCACCCCAGATCCAGCCAGAGGCGGCCGCGGTACTGGTGTTGGCTGGGTAACTGCCTCCGGGCGCTGCCAGAGCATTCAGCGATGCACCGAAGTTGGAATAGTAGGGTAGCGTGATGGGACCGGGGGAGCAGGTGGCGTTGGCCGTCAGATCTTCGGCACAGCCGGGGTTGGTGGAAGCGACGATGGCAAGAACGTCCCGGGCCTGGGCGGGGAGTTCGACATATCTCTGATTTTCGAGGTTGAACCCATCGTTTCCCGCTGCCGCGACGAGTATGACTCCAGCATTTGCAGCGTTATGGGTGACCTGGTCGAACATGGCTTTTAGTCCAGCACCATCTCCGGTCGTGATGTCGACCATGGTCCCGAGCGACATGGAGATGATGTCTGCGTGGTGCGCGACGGCATCGTTGATTCCGGCTAGCACCCAACTGAGAAGACCGGAGGCCTGACCAGCATTGCAGCCTGATGGGTCTGCGGGAGAGGTTGATGCCGATGGCATCCGCTCCAGGACTTTGATGTTGAGAATGGTGGCGTTGGGGGAGACTCCCACGACTAGCCCTGTGCTTGGTCCGGCGGCTGCGGCGGCAAGCGATGCGGTCCAGGTTCCATGACCCTGCTGATCTTGCGGGGTGCCGTCGTCGCAGGGACTTGGGAGGCCAGTTTTGGGGTTTCGGTCGATTTCAGTCAGGTTCAGGGCGAGATTGGGCGCAATATCGGGGTGTGTGGCATCGACACCGCTATCGAGGATCGCGATGCGGACGCCGGTGCCGGTGGTAACGGTCCAGGGGCCGGGTGC
>JAYVZU010000122.1:0-6658 GCA_043783075.1 Rhodanobacteraceae bacterium | reverse complement strand
GTGACGCTGGATGGCAGCGTCAGCGCCCACTTTGAGCACACGGTCGCCATCACAAAAGACGGCCCAAAGGTGCTTACCCGGTAGAATTTCGACCCGGTTTAGGGGTATACTCAGGGATGCTGCGTGCACAGGCACCCGGCAACAGGGTGTTCGATCGCGTTAGAACCGTTCCCACTCTGCAAAGGAGAGCGTTTGTCGAAGGAAGATGCAATTGAAGTAATGGCGGTTGTCGTCGAGACGCTGCCCAATGCGCTGTTCAAGGTCGAGCTTGAAAATAAGCACCAGGCCCTCGCACACGTCTCCGGACGAATGCGCAAGAACTTCATTCGTATCCTCCCCGGCGACCGCGTCGCGATTGAACTCAGCCCTTATGACCTCAATCGCGGCCGCATCGTCTACCGTTACAAGTAGACGAAATCAGCAACTAGCTTTTAGCTCTTAGCTTCTAGCTGAACAAAGCAATGCAAAGCCGTGTCGGCCCGCCTTTAGCCATAAGCTAACGGCTGCTACTAGGAGTTCCCATGAAAGTCCGTGCGTCAGTCAAGAAGATTTGCGACAAGTGTAAAGTCATTCATCGCCGCGGCGTTGTTCGCGTTATCTGCGAAAACGCCAAGCACAAACAGCGTCAAGGTTAGGAGGTTCTAGCTTTTCCTCTAACCTCGAACCTAATACCTCAACTTGTTTCACCCGGCCCCGCCAGGCTAGTTAGCCGAAATCAAGGCTTGCGTTGAACCCGGCAGAACGTCCGCAAACCGATCACCTCGCTTCTGTGGCCACTAGCGCTGCAAGCACAAACGAAAAGGAACCCCATGGCACGTATTGCTGGAGTCGACGTACCGAATAATAAACAGGTACGTATCGGACTCACTTACATCTTCGGCATCGGCGACTCGCGGGCGGCAAAGATTCTTACCGCTGCAGACGTCGATCCCTTCGCAAAGGTCGGCACCCTCGACGAGGATGCGCTCAACCGCATCCGTCAAGTCATCGAGGCACAGGGCCAGATTGAAGGCGATCTCCGCAAGGATATCTCGCTCAACATCAAGCGCCTGATTGAAATTCAGTCCTATCGTGGCCTCCGTCACCGCCGTTCGCTTCCAGTTCGCGGCCAGCGCACCCACACCAACGCTCGCACGCGCAAGGGTCCCCGCAAGGGAACGGTTGCCGGCAAGAAGAAAGCGACGAAATAAATCATGGCGAAGACACAGAACAAAGCAGCCGGCGCCAAGACCGCAGGCAAGAACAAGAAGTTCAAGAAACGCGAGCGGAAGAACGTTCCATTCGGTCTCGTGTTCATCCAGGCGAGCTTCAACAACACCATCGTCACCATCACCGACCAGGCAGGCAACACGCTCTCCTGGAAGTCGTCTGGCTCGCTCGGCTTTCGCGGCTCCCGCAAGGGAACTCCGTTCGCGGCGCAGCAGGCCGCTGCCGGTGCAGCCAACGGAGCACGCGATCACGGCGTCCGGTCGGTCGATGTGCGTGTCTCGGGTCCCGGCTCCGGCCGCGAGTCCGCGATTCGCGCACTTGCAACCACAGGCATCGAAGTGCGCAGCATTCGCGACGTTACGCCGATGCCGCACAACGGCTGCCGTCCGCCCAAGCGCCGTCGCGTTTGATGATGCAGTGGGTAGTGGATAGTGAGTAGTGGGTAGAAATACCATGCTCTTCACTACCCACCACTCACTATTCACTGTTTCACCGGATCGCGAAGAAGCGCAGCCTGCGTGTAAAGCGATCGACACCCGAATCAGGAGATAGAAATGGCACGTTATACAGGACCCGTCTGCCGCATGTGCCGCCGCGACGGCGTCAAGCTCTTCCTCAAAGGACCAAAGTGCTTCACCGAGAAGTGTCCCGTTGAAAAGCGGAACTTTCCCCCAGGCCAGCACGGCCAGTCGCGCAAAGTTAAGAAGGTTGTGGGCTACGGTCTGCAGCTCCGCGAGAAGCAGAAAGCCAAGCGCATCTACTTCACGCTCGAGACCCAGTTCCGCGCCTACTACCAGAAGGCTTCGAACAAGACCGGCGTCACAGGCGACCTGCTCTTGCAGCAGCTTGAGACCCGCCTCGACAACGTCTGTTACCGGATGGGTCTTGCGACCAGCCGCCGTCAGGCTCGTCAGGTTGTACGTCACGGACACGTTCAGGTTAACGGACGTAAGGTCAACATTCCCTCCTTCCAGTGCAAGGTCGGCGACGAGATCGCAGTCCGCGAAGGCTCGAAGGCGCTCGGAATCCTCGAGACGGCCAAGGAGTTCGCAGGTGGTCTACAGTCGGTTACCTGGATCGATATCAATCGGGATACGTTGACCGGTAAGATCATTGCGCTGCCGAAGCGCGAGGATATTCAGCTCCCAGTCAACGAGCAGCTGATCGTCGAACTGTACTCGAAGTAAGGGTTAGATTTCCCGGCTCAGGACTCTGTACGAGTCCTGAGCCAACTGTGTTGTTTGTCGCAACCAACTGATTCACAACCGTAGTCTCCACCGGGCGCAAAATGCATCGCGTCCGTGATGGAAAAGGAGAAACACATGCTTTGGAGAGGTTTTCAGAAGCCCAAGCGTCTCGCAGTCGAGAACGACACCCTCACCCCGAAATATGGCAAATTCAGCGCGCAGCCTTTTGAGCGCGGCTTCGGTACCACCATCGGCAACGCGCTTCGCCGCACGTTGCTCTCCTCGATTGAAGGCGCCGCCGTTACGGCCGTCCGCATCGAGGGCGTACTGCACGAGTTCCAGTCGATCACAGGCGTCGTTGAGGACGCGACCGACATCATCCTCAACCTCAAGCAGATCCCGTTCAAGCTGAACGGCGACGGGCCCAAGGCGCTGTACCTGCGCTCGGACACCGCTGGCGTTATCACTTCGGGCATGATCGAGGCAGACGGCGACGTCGAGATTCTCGATCCGGATGTGTACATCTGCACGATCTCCGAGGGCGGCAAGATCGACATGGAGATGCGTCTGAAGCGGGGTCGCGGTTACATCTCGGCCGACAAGAACTTCGACGCGGACCTCGGTCTCGGTTTCATTCCGGTCGATTCGGTTCACTCGCCAGTCCGTAAGGTCAACTATGTCGTCGAAGCAGCGCGTCTCGGTCAGATCACCGACTACGACAAGCTCTCGATCGAGATCTGGACGAATGGCACGGTTCTTCCTGCCGACGCTCTCGGCCTCTCGGCGAAGCTGCTGAAGGATCACATGACGATCTTCATCAACTTCGAAGAAGAGATGGAAGCTGGTCACGACGGCGGCCTGGACGGCCCGTCGATCCGCAACGAAAACCTGAACCGTTCGGTTGAGGAGCTTGAGCTCTCGGTCCGCAGCTACAACTGCCTGAAGAACGCGAACATTGCGACCATCGGCGAGTTGATCCAGAAGACCGAAGCCGAGATGCTGAAGACCAAGAACTTCGGACGCAAGAGCCTGAACGAGATCAAGGAAATCCTTGCTCAGATGGGCCTCTCGCTGGGTATGAAGATCGATGAGAACGGCAATCCTGTCCCAGGACCGACCTCGGTTCTGCCGGCTGCAACACTCGCAGCCAGCTACGGCGCCTTCGATGATGAAGACGACGAAGACGACGAAGACGATCTCGACCTCATCTCTGAACCAGAGAATTTCTAACCAGGTTGGGCGAGGAAGACTCTTCTTCCTCGCTCATTCCTACGCAACCGCAACACAGTAGCAATCCGACTCAGGCCATAAGGTCAAGTCGAAGGAGATTACACCATGCGTCATCGTAATGGCGGCTTTAAGCTCGGCCGCAATACTTCCCATCGTCGCGCCATGCTGCGCAACCTTGTCACGTCCATCATTCTGAACGACCGCGTCGAGACCACCATTACGAAGTGCAAGGCGTCGCGTCCGATCGTCGAGAAGATGATTACCCTGGGCAAGAAGGGCGATGTCCACTCGCGCCGCCAGGCTCTCGCATACCTGATGACCGACGAGGCTGTTGCCCGCCTGTTCTCGACCGTCTCCCCGCGTTATGCGACGCGTCCGGGTGGCTATCTGCGCATCGTTCGCACCTACACCCGCAAGGGCGATGCTGCCGAGATGGCAGTCATCGAGTTGCTCGGTGCGGAGCAGGAACTGAATGAGAAGGCTGTCAAGCGCGCCGAAGTTCGCGAGAAGAAGCGCGAAGAACTCCAGAAGCAGATGGAAGCTCAGGGCCCCGGCGAAGCTGGCGATCCGAACGCAGAAGTCTAGCTCCGAAGATATTGAAAAGCCCCGCAGCCGAGAGATCGAATGCGGGGCTTTTCGTGCTTGAGAGCTAATGTTTGATGAGGTACATCACCCAGCTTGCCGCGATTGTCCCGAAGACGCACAACGCGAAGACGAAGCCGCCAAAGCGTAGCATCAGCTTGGGCTGCGAGCGCTGGGTTATTCCGAATACTGTCGAAAGGCATAGCGCGAAGATAAGAAGGGCACCGAAGTGGTCTCTGAACATTAGGAGGCCTTCCTTCCGTTGGCCAGCGAGTGGGCGTCGATTGCGGAGACGATGTTTAACAGGCCAGCTACCACGATGAACTTGGTGCCATAGTCGCCGAGCGCCATTGTGACGCTGGTCTGACCCCAGTCGCCAAGCTTGGCAATAAGGTAGAGCAAGCCAGAGCCGATCTGCCCGACGAAGCCGAGGATGTCGAGCAGATCGCCGGTGTTGGGCGCGTAGATCTTGCCCTGAAGCGACAGACCGACGGCAAACATAGTGAGGATCGACACCGCGATCAGCGCGCCGCGGACGGGTTTGCGGAGCATGAAGTGGCCTGCGCCTGGAATGAGCCAGCCAGCGATCAGGACCATCGTTGGCATTGACGAAGAGTTAGCTGCGGTTTGAGCGGACGTTTGTGCTGGAGTTGCCATCAAGCCTGATGATAGCAGTTTCAGATGCGTACGAGTTCGCGTTGCAACGGTCCCGTTACGACAGCCTTTCCGGGATAGGTGATCATGTTGATCTCGCTGCGGACTCCGAACTCCCCGGGGAAGTAAATTCCCGGCTCCACGGAGAAGCAGGTGTGGGGTAGGATAAGCCGCTCGTCGTGGGTTTCGAGGTTGTCCAGGTGCGCGCCGTTGCCGTGGAGTTCAGTCGCGATGTTGTGGCCTGTCCGGTGCGTGAACCACTCGCCGAAGCCAGCGGCGCGGATGACATTGCGGGAGGCGTCATCTGCCTGCCAGCCTGCGATTGGCTGGTTTGCTGCGAATGCCTGCTGGACTGTCGCGATGGAGGCGTCGCGAGCATCACGGACTGTTGAGAAGACTAATTGTTCGCGGTCGGTTGGCGCGCGGTCGACGACGCCGGTCCAGGTGATGTCGTACCAGACCGCTTTGGCCTCGGTGGCGAGCTTGGCCCAGATGTCGATGAGGACGAAATCGCCGGACCGGATGGGGCGCGAACTGGCGGCGGTCGGCTCGTAGTGCGAGTCGGCGGAGTTTGGGCCGCAGGAGACGTTGGGACCATGTTCGGTGATGAGGCCGTCGTGCTCCAGGGCTTCCTTCATGTAGTTGACGATGGTGAACTCATCTGTCCCACCGCTCCGAGCCAACTCGCCCATGCGCTTCCAGCCGGCTTTCAGGACCGCGTCGAGCTTTTGCTGGGCTACAAAGTGCGTTGCAATCTGGGCTTCGGTGAGGACGGCCTCAAACTGGCTGACGAGGTCCGCGGAGCTGACGATCTCCTTGCCGAAGCCGCGCAGGACTTCGACGGTGCCGGCATCGACCAGCGAGACGTACATGATGGCGTTGCGCGGCGAGTATTGCATCGCGATCTTCGTGGCCCCGGTGAGCATCGCGGCCAGTTCGGCTTCAAGTTCCTGCCAGGAAGAGTAGGCCTTTTTGATGCCGGGCAGAGTGTCAAGCTTGCCGCTCTCGATGCGGTGGACTAGCTTCTTCGGCTCGCCGGTGGCTGGGATGAAGTAGTACCAGCGGCGGGTGACGTGGCCGCCTCCGGGCAGGCCGAGGATGCGGTAACCCAGCGGGTCGCGGTTGTGGTGGTCGTAGAAGAGCCAGCCATCGAGGCCGTGTTCGCGGAGGGCGGATTGGATCGCGTCGAGTTGCATGGAGAGATTCTACAGCGGACCCCTCAGCGTCGCTATGCTGTGGGCTGCTTGCGGAGGGAAGTCGCGTACGGTCGCCTCTGGCGATGCCCACATCTCAACATGGAGATACGGGGCACCTGGATTTGTGGGGGATTAGGCGGGTGGGACTACGGCAGGGTCGCGGGCCCAACCTTCGATCTGGAGGGTCAGGCTTTCGATCGCGACGGTGTCGACCGCAGCTTCAAGGCAGGGCAGGGCGACATAGGCCGATGGCCAGCAGTTGTAGAGCTGGTAGGAGAGGATTTTCTGTTCGGCTTCGTTGAAGAGGTCGAGCGTGATGTTTTTGCGGAACTGGGTGGAGGGTGCCGC
The DNA here is from genome assembly GCA_043783075.1 of Rhodanobacteraceae bacterium. Lineage (GTDB taxonomy): Bacteria > Acidobacteriota > Terriglobia > Terriglobales > Acidobacteriaceae > Edaphobacter. Next base: position 252 of record JAYVZU010000122.1, on the reverse strand, counting down.
CCCGACGGGATAGGAGAAGACCTGGTTGGCCCAGTGCTCGAAGGTTGGGTCGCTGGTGACGCCGCGTTCGAGCGTGATGGCGTCGTACTTGGTACGGCCGGGAGATTTGAATGGTGAGCCGGGGTCTTCGCCATCGCGGATTTCGATCACGTCCGTGATGCGGGAGATGGGGCTCACCTTGGAGACACCGGCGATATACCTGCCGTCCCACTTGATGCGGAAGCGGAAGTTCTTGTAGGGGGCAACACGGTT
>JAYVZU010000121.1:0-19990 GCA_043783075.1 Rhodanobacteraceae bacterium | reverse complement strand
TGCTGATGGGTCTGATCGACCCCCGAACCGTACGGACGCTCTATGCGGCCTCGACCACCAAGTCCCTGCCGAACACCTCGCGGAAGTAACCCGCTTCTTTGGTGACGGCCCAAAGTTCCAACTTGGCACCGCCGCGTCCCGGAACAATATCCATCACCACATTCTTCGGGTAAACGCTGGTCTTCAGCCCGACAACGGCGCTCGCCCGATCCTGATTCAGCGCAACCGCAAGCCGCAACAGCACCACTGCTCGCTCCACCAGGCGATGCTGCTCCACCGGGATACCACGCATGGGACGGTCCTCCGGATTGGGCCGCGTCTTGCCCAGATAGCGCGCGATCGCGGCAACGATCTGCCGCTGCTCTGGCGAGAAGCCAAAGATTTCAGAGTTCGCAATGATGTACTGCGTATGCCGGTGATGGCCCTGGTGGTTCATAAACTTGCCCACCTCGTACATCATCGCGGCCGCCTGAATCCACAGCCGATAGTCCACGGGCAGATCATGTACCTTGACCAACGCGTCGAACAACTGCGTCGCATGCAGCCGGACTGGCTCCGCTTTCTTCTGGTCGATTGCGTAGCGCTTGCAAACAGCTAGCACACCGGCCCAGCGTTCACTCTCGATCTTGCGATGCACCTCAGCGCGGAGGTCCACCTCGCCCAGCATCTGCGCCAACATGCCGTCGCGCAGACCAAGCGGCGAGTAGCGAAAACCCTTGAGCCCAAACCGCTCCAGCAGCGTCGCATAGACCTGTGCACCGCCGATAATAATCTCCGAGCGGCGGAGACCGATTCCCGGGACAGCTTCGCGTTCGGCGTTCGTCATCTTTACCAGCTTGTCAGCCAGGTGCCGGACGTCCGCAGTCGTTGCCAGCTCCGGCTTGAAGCGGACAAAGGCGCGTGTTCCGGTCTTGGCTACCGTCTTCGGGAGCGTCTTCCGCACGGGCAGCTTGGCGCTCATGGCGACCGATGCCTCAGCAAGTGCGGCGGCAGTTCCAGACGTCGCGATGACCAGCGGAACGTGCGGCCGACCTAGTTTCTTTTCGCCACGCTGCAACTCGCGGTCGATGTACTGCTTCAGGCGGACAATGTCCTCCTTCATCGGCGGATCGTGCTGCAGAAACTCCTGCTGCAGGCGGACAGCGCCCAGCGGCAACGAGACCATCTCCTTGACCAGCCCACCGTCCGAGACCGTGACCTCGCAGCTTCCGCCGCCAAGATCGATCAGCAGGCAGCGGCCCTTGGCACCCGGCTCATGCGTGACCACGCCGAGGTGAATCAGCCGGCCCTCTTCCAGCCCGGAGATCACCTCAACATCCCAGCCTGTGGAAGATTTGACCCACTCCGTAAAGGCAGCGGCGTTGCGCGCATCGCGCATGGCGGAGGTAGCGACGACACGGACCTTATCCACCACATGCAGCTGAACGGCCTTGTGAAACCGGCGCAGCGCCTTGATGGTGTTGGCCATCGCGTCCGGCGAGATCATGCCGGTCTGGAAGACGCTCTCGCCGAGCCGCGTTACTTCGCGGTCCTCGTGCAGAGTCTTCAGGCGGTGCTGGACAACCGAGGCGATCTTCAGCCTGGAGGAGTTGGACCCGATATCAATTGCAGCAAATGTAGGCATGGGCTGGGCTTCGCGTCCCCCAATCGTAAAAAGAAGTGTCATATGCAAGATACATCGCCGTGACCACCCCGCAACGGAATGGTCCGATATGCTGGAAGATGCCGCATGTCGACAAAACCTCACTTCTCTGTGCATGCGACCTCGATCGCGGGCGGTCCGCGACCTCGCAATGCGGGGATCATCCTGTTTGGGTTGTGGCTGGTCCTGTTCTTCGGCGCGCTCTTCTCCCCATCGGTGCTGGATGACGCAGACGGCACCCACGCGAGCGCCGCACGAGCCATCCTGACTACAGGCGACTGGGTCACGCTACGAGTGGACGGCGTCCGCTACCTCGAAAAGGCCCCACTTCCCTATTGGTTAGCGGCGATCAGCTTCAAGATCTTCGGCTTCAATGCGTTTGCAGCACACCTTCCCCAGGCTCTTGCCGTCCTGCTGCTGATGCTGCTCGGATATCGCTGGGCAAATCAGGTATTTGGCGAGCGAACCGGCCTCTATACCGCTCTCGCAGTGCTGACGTCGTTCGGCGTCTTCCTGTTTACACGGGTCCTGATACCCGAAGTGCTGCTTTCGCTACTGCTCGCGGTCAGCTTGTACGCGCTCATGGAAACTCTGGACCGGGTGTCCCATGTCTCGCCGTTGAGACATGGGATTGAAGCACCTGCAATCTCCAAACCATCACGCCAGCTCTTCTACCCCTATGTGATGTGGGCTGCGCTGGCCCTCGCCGCACTGGCGAAGGGTCTGGTCGCGCTTGTCTTCTTCTTCGCCACAGCGTCACTCTTCCTGTTTGCGACGGATGAACTCAGGAGCTGGCGCAAGCTGCGGCCGTTCACCGGGCTGGCCGTCTTTCTCGCGATCGCCGCTCCGTGGCACATCCTCGCAGGCCTAAGAAATCCCGGCGGGGTTCAGGGCGGGATGAGCGGCCACGGCTTCTGGTGGTTCTACTTCGTCAACGAACACTTTCTGCGGTTCCTCGGCAAGCGCATTCCGGCCGACTACAACAAGCTTCCGTGCTATCTCTATTGGAGCCTGCACCTTGTATGGCTATTTCCGTGGTCGCTGTTTCTGCCGTTGGGGATCGCTACCCTTTGGCGACGATACAAAGCCAGTTTGAAGTTGCTCCCACGCATCACCCACCAACAGCGAACCATCCTGCTCCTCTCGACCTTCTCCGCGGTCGTGCTCCTCTTCTTCTCCTTCTCGACCAACCAGGAGTACTACACGTTTCCGGCCTACCTGCCAATTCTCCTGCTCATCGCCGCAACGATCACTCGGGCCGAGGAGACATTCGCCGTCGACGCTGGCATTCGCCGCCTGCTGACGTTCGCCCACGCGGCGCTTACGGTTCTCGGCGCAGCGATCTCCATGACGCTGTTCTACGGTCTATGGGCATCGCGCAAGATGTCTTACCTTGCCGATATCGGCTCTGTGCTGGCGCATCGCGGCGTCGGGGCCTATACGCTCTCCATGTCGCGGTTCTTTGACCTCACCGGACCGTCATTCGCGGCGTTGCGCCTTCCGGCCATGCTTGCAACGCTGGCCTTTGCCGTCGGCCCTGGCATCGCGTGGATGCTCCGCAGCCAGCGCCGACATATTGCCGCGACCTCTGCCATCGCCTGCACCTCAGCCGTCTTTCTGATTGCAGCCCACATCGCTCTCGCCCGGTTTGGCCCAATGCTCTCAAGCGAAGGCCTTGCCGAACAAATACAGTTGTTAGAGGCTGATCGTCAGATTGCGCCGGATACTCAAGTGATGTTGTTCGGCGACCAGGCCTATGGCTCGTCGATATCCTTCTACTTCGGACGTCCGGTTTATCTGGTCAACGCGCGCTCGAGTTCCATGCTCTTCGGATCGACGTTTCCGGACTGCCCACCGGTTTTTCTCACCAGTCCCCAGTTGCTCGCCGAATGGGGCAAGGGACCGCGTAAACTCATCTTTGTACCGCTCGAAACTCGGGCAAAATTTGAAGCGTTGCTGGGACGAAATCAAATCGTAATCGCGGAGTCGAGCGGCAAGACGTTGTACACCGACCGCCCGCCAAGGGTTAGCCGATGAACGTTAGAACGAAGGCGAATCCGCAGTCGCTCGCCATGATCGTGATCGCGTGGTTCATCCTCCAGATCGGAGGCCTCTTCGCGCCCGGCCTGCTGGACGACGTCGACTCCATCTACATCGAGATTGCCCGCGAGATGCTGCACCGGCACGACTTCGTCACGCCCTACGTCGACGGCATCCGATTCTTCGATAAGCCGCCGCTGATGTACTGGATGGCAGCCGGTGCCATGAAGGTCTTCGGCGAGTTCGACTGGGCCGCCCGGCTCCCGCTGGCTCTCGCGACGCTTGCGCTGTTTCTGGCCGTCTACGCACTCGGCCTGCGGCTGTTCCAATCTGTCTCCCCATCCAACAATCCCGACCGCGGCGCCCTCTACTCGGCCCTGGCTCTCGCCACCTCGATCGGACCCTATCTCTACACGCGGTTCTACATCCCGGACATCATGATCGCGCTGTGGATGACGCTCTCTGTCTACCTGTTCCTGATCGCTGTGGAGAAGGTGGAAAACTCTAAGTCCGCCGTCTGGCCATCTGTTGGATTTGCGGTTACACTTGCGCTCAACCTGCTCACCAAAGGCCTCATCGGAATCCTCTTCCCCATTGGATTCGTGTTGCTCTACCTTGTCTTCACCAAGAAGCTGCACCTGCTTTTGAAGTTCCATCCCGTTCTCTCGACCCTCACGCTTCTCGCAGTTGCTTTGCCCTGGCATCTGCTCGCATGGCTCCGTACGCCAGCGATTGCCATGCCTGCCGGACAGGGGTTGCCAGCCAAAGCGGGCTGGGCGTGGTTCTATCTCTACAACGAACACTTTGCCCGCTTCCTCGGCAAGCGCATCCCGCACGACTACGGCCAGACACCCGTATGGCTCTTCTGGGTCTACGCGGTAATGTGGATTATGCCTTGGGCCGCGTTTCTTCCCGGCTCGATCAAAGAGATCTGGCAAGATCTGCGCCACCGCGGATCAACGCGTGAGCGCGAAGCATCCCTCACCGTCACCATCTGGGCGCTGCTCGTGCTGCTGTTCTTCACCTTCTCCAGCCGGCAGGAGTACTACTCCATCCCAGCTCTTCCAGCCCTCGCGCTCATGGCCGGCGGCTGGCTTGCCCGCGAAGAATGGGCGGCCACTGGTTCGCTGGATAGCAACGCCTATCGCTGGTCGCTCGGCTGCCACCGCTGGCTGTTGCTCCCGCTCGTGAGCCTCGTGGGTGTTACCTGCGCTTTTTTCGCAATCGTAGCCCCAGTTCCGGCTCCCGGAGCAGACCTATCGTCTCTCCTCAGCAACAATCCGCAGCTCTATAACCTTTCGCTCGGCCACCTGTTCGATCTCACCGGCGCGGCAATGGGGCTGTTCCGCGGCCCACTCACCACCGTCGCAGTCGGGATAGCCGCGCTAGGCCCCATCAGCTACATGCTGCGTCGCACAGGCCGGATTTACGGCGCAAACATCGCCATGGCAACCGGTATGACACTGGCTCTGCTCGCTGCCCACGAGGGTCTGGTCCGCTTCAATCCGATCCTCGGATCGAAGGGGCTGGCCGAGGCCATCGTCGCCACGCAGCAGGAGAAGCCGCAGCCGAACGACCTCATCCTGATCGACGGAGAGTACACCGCCGGGTCGACGCTGACGTTCTACACGCGGCAGACCGTCGGGGTCGTCAATGGCCGTATCAACACACTTTGGTTTGGAGGCTTCTGGCCGGATGCTCCAGCAGTCTTTGAAGACGAGGGCAGTCTGCGACAAGCCTGGGGCGGCCCACGGCGCGTCTTTCTCATGACTCCAACGCCAGCCAGCCGTACGTCAGACCTGCAGACCTTCGGCCCGGTGCACGTCGTCGCATCAGACGGCGGCAAGACCGTGCTAGTGAATCAGTAGCCTTACGCCTGCGACCGCTTCAACTTCGGCAGCTTCTCCGGCGACTTCACCATGCGACCGCCTTCCAGCAGGTCGTAAAGCTCGCCGCGCCAAAGAATCTGGTTGCCGGTATAGCTCAACGCCCAAAAGAGCATGCCCATGAGATCGCGAATCGGAAACAGGATCATTGTCGGCCAGCTACGGCGTTTGCGAACCATAAACTTCGACATCACCCAGGCCTGCAGACTACGTCCCAGAATACTGAAAGCAAGCGCCGACCAGGCCAGCACCGGGCGGCCCAACATCATCGCGCCAGCCCAGGCCATCAGGCCAAATGGCACCGCAAATGTCATGCAGGTTCCAAAGTGGCCCTTCGGACGCGAAAAGCGGGTGCTCTTCATCCAGCGAACCTGATGCTTGATCGAATCCATAAACCCCGCGTACAAAACCATGTGGTCGATTGCATAGGTCGACAACACGACTTTGTGGCCCTTGGCTTCAATCCAATTGCCAAGCACGAAGTCGTCGGCACAGTAGTCAGCCATCGCAGGAAATCCGCCAATCTCTGCGACACAGTTGCGCCGCGCGATCATGGTCGGTCCCAACGCAAAGCGCATCGGCTCCATCAGGTTTACGACGGAGACACCAGAGCTCATCTCGACGGTCATCCCGACCGCCTCAAGCCGCGACCACAGGCCATGCTCCGCAACCTTGCCTCGATATAGGCAAGTCGAGCAACCGACATTGGCGTCCTCAAATGGCAGCATAATGTGGCGCAAATACTCCGGTCCAACACGCACGTCCGAGTCCGAGATCACCCAGATATCGTGTGTCGCAACCTCAGCCATCGCGGCCAGAGAACATACCTTTGCGTTTGGAGCCCAGGGCTCGCCGCTGGTGACAAATCGCGTTGTAACCTGCGGGAACTCCGCCGCGACTCGCCGCGCGATCATTAGACCTGCATCGTCGAGATGGCGAGCGCAAAACAGAAACTCAACGCGTGAGATGTCGCCGATCGTTGCCGGGAGACCGGCGGCGGCGACTTGCTCGAAATAGTCCTGCTCGTAGAAGCTGCGGAGGTTGCCCTCAAGGCCTGCTTCAGCGCCATGGAGAGGCTTGAAGAGAGTTACGGGGGGCAGGAAACCCGGTGTGCGCGCCAGCGCAAGATCCTCCTGGCGGGCAGACTGCCGGAACCGAACTGCGCCCAGCAGGACGAGAACCAGAAAAACCGTCGACGTAACTAGACCAAAGAGACCCAGCGCAAGCAATCCCCGTTCTGCCAACACAATTACGTGCACTGCCGCCTCACTTACTGGAACCTGAACCAGACACGGTTTGAAACTGTTGAAATGACCCTGCGTTGAAGTCCAACTCATTCTAGTAGCTACTGAGTCGCGTTGACGACCCACAATGCTTCCAAATACCTGATTTTCCGCCTAACCGCTTGCCTGATGCTCCTCAACGCGTCCACCGGTCTTCAGTACATATGTCTTTCCGCGATAGTAGAACCGGTCTCCCAGATAGCTCCCCACCCACAAAATACCGCCCAAAAGGTCGCGCAACGGGTACACAGCGATGTTCGAGAACGATTGCGGATCCTGCATCACAATCAGGATGGCGGCCGCCTGCAGCCACCGGTTGATGATCATCGCAAAGAGCCACAAAACTCCAGCCAGCGGATGTCCGGCAAGCAGCCCCCAAGTTACGCCAAGCAAGCCAAACGGTGTCGCAAAAGTAAGCCCCGTCCCAAGGTGGCCAAGTGGCCGTGAGCGGCGGGTCGACTGCATCCAACGCAGTTGATTCCGAAACGACAGCCAGAACGGTTGATCCTGCACCATCAACTGGATAATGTGCGTCGCCATCTTGACGCCCCGACCCTGTTTGGCCAGGCGGTTGCCGAGTTCAAAGTCGTCGGCATAAAACTGACCAAGTTCGCTGAAGCCACCCACCTCGCGAAAGCTCCGCTTGCGGGTTGCCATCGTCGCGCCAAGAGCGAACTTCGTCCCTTCCAGCATGTCGGCAACCAGAACGCCGGAGGTCATCTCAACTGACTTGCCCACCGCGTCCAGTTTGGTTGCGAACGTCACATCTACTTCTCCGTACGGCGTCCCAAGGTAAACGCAGGAGGCGATGCCCAGATTGGGGTCGCGGAGGTCCTGAACCATTCGCAGCAGATAATCCGGGGCGACTCGCACATCGGCATCGGACGTGATGAGAATCTCATGCTGCGCCACCGAATCCAGCTTTTCGAAGCTGTAAACCTTGGCGTTATGAAAGTGCGGAATCGGCTCTCCGCAGGTCACGTATTGGGCATTGACATGTGGGTAACGCCGACCGACACGGCGGGCAAGTTGCAGGCCGAGATCCGTCTCGTGGCGAGCGCAGAACAAAAGCTCAAACGGCGCAGGATACTGCTGCTCGAAGAACGTCTCCAGGTTCCGCTCCAGCCCGGGTTCCGTCCCATGGAGCGGCTTCAATACGCTGATTGCAGGCAGAAAGTCAGGGACAACGCGGTCGTCGCGGCGCTTGCGGACACCAAAGCGCAGTGCGGCAGCGATCACCATCAGGCAATAGATCGAAGACGTAATAGACCCGACAAGCGCTATGGAAAAAAGCAAGCGCAACGCCAAACTCATCGCAGCGTAACCCTCCCCACTAGTTTACTGGAGAGACGGCTGTCGGCGGCTTATGTCTTCTTCCGGCTAGCCTTGGCCGGCTCTTTTGCAGGCTTGATGGTGATCGGAACGGCTCTGCGCAGCGGCACCAACCCGGCCCCGGGATTCTGTTGCTGCTGCATCCGCGTCAGCATCTCCTCGCGCACGTAGTCTACAAACCCTTGCATCTGCCGGTTCATCTCTTCCATACGCTCGCGCATCTGCAGCACAATCGCAATGCCAGCGATGTTCACGCCAAGATCGCGCGCCAGGTTCAGGATGAACTCCAGCCGCTCAAGGTCCTCGTCGGTGTACAACCGGGTGTTGCCGTCAGAACGACTGGGCCGCAGCAAACCCTCACGCTCATACATGCGAAGCGTCTGCGGATGAATCTCGTACATCTCGGCGACCACCGAGATCATGTAACCGCCACGGGTTTTCCGCTTCGTAGCCATCTCGATTCAGTCTAGCTCCAGATGAGCCTTTCAGCGCAAGAGACTGACAGAAAGGGAATTCGCAACGCGTTACTTTGCGAGAATCCCAGGTTTCAGTTTGCCGATCTTTCCCTTTGACCCGACCACAAACGGCAGCGAAATCGCATTCCAATTCTTATCAGCGTCCGCCGCATCGTCGGCAGAAGGCTTCAGAGGTGCCCAATCGATGCCGTGATTTCGAGAAACATCCGTCCCACTTGGACCAACAGCAATCCATCGTTTTGACGCTTCATTGAAGGCCACCGCCGATCGATACCCGGATGGCATTGTTCTTGATGGCTGCCAATGCTCTCCGAGGTCTGTAGAGAAAGCCGCCGTTCCTGCTGTCTCGGTCGGCTTTCGGTAGTCGCCGCCAACAGCGACGGTTGTGGACCCAAAGGACGCCAGGGAGAATATGCCCGAGGTAGATCCGTTTGCGGGCATGGCTACACTCGCGGAAGACCACGAAGTCTTTCCTTTTGCGAACACCTTTGGTGACTCAACATCGGTTGCGCCAGTCGCAAAAAGCAGGATGCTACCGTCCTTGGTTTCGATCGGAGCGATTAGCCCGGAGTTGCTGGCTGCAAAGGCACCCGCACTCTTAACCGCGTCCAGACCCGGACGATCATCACGATGCCACGTCGTGCCGCCATCTGTTGACGAAAATGCTCTGAACCGACCGCTGACTGGATCGCCCACAAGGAAGTAAGCGCCATACCTGAGCCGCTGCAGCGCATCGAAGAAGCCATCGGGATCTGGATTGGCGAAGACCAGCTTCCAACTTTCGCAGCCGTCAGTCGTCTTGTATACGGCGGACGCTGTTCCCTTCCCGCTCGCCATAGTCAGCGCCGTCTTGCCATCGCGCCCGCGCACCCCGCGAAAATCGAGCTTCTCGCCACCCGGCGGCACCGCGCAGTGCTTCCAGGTCGCGCCACCATCCGTCGTCAGCAGAACCGTCCCACCCGACCCGCTCGCCCACGCCACCTGCTGGCTCACCGCATCGATCCCGCGCAGGCTAGCTGTCGTCTTGCCGTCGAGAATTTTAAACTGCGCGTGAGCGCTGATGGAGAGGGTAAGAATCAGAGATGCGATAAGCTTCATGCTGGCAGTGTATCGGTGTTCGGACCACACCACGAAATGGAATCAAACTAGCTTGCCTTTTTGAATTTCTGCAAAACTTCAGCAGCCTGCATGACGATGCGCAAGGCATCGTTCACAGATTTAGAATCCGGAAATGCCGCCTTCACATCAGGGTCTAGCGACACGAGATTCAACTCCTGAAAGCGCTGTACATAAGGATTGGGAATCGCATTGGCAAAGTCATACTCTTCGCGCATCTCAAAATCGTCTTCGGTCTTGGTCATAGCGTCCCTCAGAATGTCGTCTGTCATACGCCTTCCAGCATCGCCTCGCGTGGATCCTCCGGATTCAGCCGCCCAAGCTCGCGCAGAATCTCCTTCGAGCGTTCGTCCTGTACTTTCGGTACCACGATCTTGACTTCCACAATCTGGTCGCCGCGAACCTCTTCCCGCGTCGCCGAGGGAACACCCTTCTCGCGCAACCGCAGCTTCTGCCCAGTCTGGGTCCCCGGCGGAATCTTCAACTGCGTCCGCCCATCGACCGTCGGAACCTCAACCTTCGCTCCCAGCGCAGCTTCAACCACTGTCACCGGAACCGTGATGTAGATGTCGTCCGATACGCGCGTGAAGAACGGATGCGGGCCAGCCTTGATGATCAGGTAGAGGTCGCCTGCGGCTCCACCATTCGAGCCGGCATTTCCCTTCCCTGCGAGCCGAATCCGTTGGCCATCGCGAGTCCCCGGTTTGATGCGGAACTCCAGCGGCTCTTTCTTCGTGATGACGCCGGCACCATCGCAGGTTCCACAGCTATTCTGAACCTGGCCGGACCCGCCGCAGCGCGGGCACTGGATGTTGAACTTCATCCGCCCACCCATCTGTGTTACCTGGCCGGTTCCATGACACTCCGAACACTCGACCGCGCCGCCGGTTGTGCTGCGCCCCTTGCAGGTCGGGCAGGTCTCCTGGCGCTGGATTTCGAGCTTCGTCACGCCGCCGCGAATCGCAGTCCAGAAGTCGATCGCAACCTGATATTCAAGGTCGGTTCCCGGCTGCGGTCCACGCGGGGCATTCTTTTGCCCACCGGAGAACATCCCGGAGAAGATGTCTTTGAACGAGCCGCCAAAGCCCGCACCCTGTTCAGGTCGGCCGCCACCACTCCGAGCCCCCGCATTGAAGTCCGAAAAATCAAAGCCGCTGAAGTCAAACGGCACCTCCTGTGCCCCGCCCCGCGGTCCGCGCGTAGACTCGGCACCATAGCCGCCGTACCCGCCACGCGCCGCCGCCTCTGCAGTCGCCGGGTCGATCGAGTCCGAGTAAAAGCCAAACTGGTCGAAGACCTTCCGCTTCTTTTCATCCGACAGCACGTCGTTCGCCTCGGACATCTCCTTGAACTTCTCTTCCGCCTTCTTATCCCCAGGGTTCACGTCCGGGTGATACTTGCGCGCGAGCTTCCGGAAAGCCTTGCGAATCTCATCCTGCGTGGCAGTCTTCTTTACGCCCAGCGTGCCGTAATAGTCTTTCGTCTGCGTTGCCATGTTCGATCAATACTCCTGAATCTGCCTATTCTCGCTCATTTTGAGCCGCTTCTGTCGGAACCTCTGACTGCTGGATCTCCTTCACCACTTCCCTCGCCACAACCCGGGCCGTCGCACGTCGGCTCCGGCGAGGACGCCCGCCAGACTCTAGCTCATACCGATAGTGGTCGATGATCCGCTCCGGCGTCCACAGCGCCCAATGGTTCGCCTTCTGCTTATGCATTCGTCCGAGCTGAATCTCGTCCATGCGCCCCATCATCCGCTGCAGATCGTTGTAGTGGTCGGCGTACATGGAATCGGGCGACTCAATCAACGGCTGCATGTCGACATACACCGGCTGCGCCCACTCGTAGAACGTATGCCACACGTCATACAGTTCCAAGTGGCCCTTCTTCACCAGCAGCGCCAGGTGCTCATAGAAGTCGAGGATCTCAAAACACGACACCGGCGGCGAATCCAGCTCCCAAGGCTGCAACTTCGGTTCCGGCCCAGCTGTATCCAAGCGGGCCACAGCCAACCGGCGACGCGACGCCACAAAGTTATCCGACAGGAAAAAGCTCAATTGCTTTTCGAGATTTTCAACCGACCGATACTGCCGCTCCAGTCGCAACTGAAGGCCGGCGTAGGCGATGGCGCCAACGCTCGTCAAGACCAGAATCGAAGTCGCCACCGCCTGTACCGCTGTCCAATCCAGTGACATCGCGGTTCTAGTTCCAGACCTGAGATGCCTCGATCGCCTCAATCGCGAACGTCTGGTCGGGTTCTATCTGTTGCATCTTCTGCGCGAAGTGTTGGGCTTCGGCCTGCGTGTCGAACATCATCCGGTTATAAAGCTGTCCGGCGCGGAGCTGATCGCACTTCCAAAGTGTTTCGGTCATGGCCTTGCCTCCTGGGAGATGGTTGAGTAGCAGTTCTGTCAGCGATGCGGCCGAGAGCCAAACGCCCTCAGCGACGGAATCCTGTTCTATGCTCCGATACTTCGCACGACCCCGTTTCTCCTTCATTTGTTTAGACACCCGTCTGCGCTATTTGACTCTGTTTCCGCGCCATCCGTTCCACCCAATTTTGATAAAGCGAGAGGGGTGTCCCAATTGGAACGCCCCTCTCTGCGTATAACTACGCATCAATTGTGTTTCTGGGTCTAAATCCTTACTTCTTATCGACGTCCACATACTCGGCATCGATTACACCTTCATCGTGCTTTGCATGCTCTTCCGGCTGATCTGCCGTTCCGGCGGCGGCTGCTGCACCGTCCGTTGGCGCTGCTCCGGCCTTGTACATCGCCTCGGCAAGCTTGTGGCTTACGGCGGTCAGCTTTTCCTTGGCAGCGTTCAACTCGGCTGCGTTCGGGGTACCGCCAAGAACAGTCTTGGCCTCGGCCAATGCTGCTTCCACGTCGGTCTTGTCGCTGTCTGCTACCTTGTCGCCGCTGTCTTTCAACATCTTCTCGATGTTGTAGACGAGAGAGTCCAGACCATTGCGCGCTTCCACTGCCTCGCGCTGCTCTTTGTCCTCTGCTGCGTGAGCTTCGGCATCCTTCGCCATCCGCTCAACCTCTTCCTTGCTCAGGCCTGACGAACTGGTGATCGTGATCTTCTGATCCTTACCCGTCGCATTGTCCTTCGCCGTCACGTTCAGAATGCCGTTGGCATCGATATCAAACGTAACCTCAATCTGTGGGACGCCACGCTGAGCGGAAGGGATACCCGCCAGCTTGAACTTGCCCAGCGTACGGTTCTGCGCAGCCATCGGACGTTCGCCCTGCAGAACATGAACCTCAACCTCAGTCTGGTTATCGGCTGCTGTGGAGAAGGTCTCAGTCTTCTTGGTAGGAATCGTCGTATTGCGCGAAATCATGGAGGTCGCAACGCCGCCCATCGTCTCGATCGAGAGCGTCAGCGGAGTGACATCGAGCAGGAGAAGATCCTTGACCTCACCTGCCAGAACGCCAGCCTGAACCGCCGCACCGATCGCAACGACTTCGTCCGGATTGACGCCCTTGTTGGGCTCCTTGCCGAACAACTCCTTCACCATCTGCTGAATCTTCGGCATACGCGTCTGGCCACCAACGAGAACAACCTCGTCAATCTTCGAAGCGTCGATACCGGCATCCTTCAACGCCTGCTTGCAAGGTCCAATCGACTTCTGCAACAGGTCATCGACGAGCGACTCCAACTTCGCACGCGTCAGGTTGCGAACCAGGTGTTTCGGTCCGCTCGCGTCGGCAGTGATGAAGGGCAGGTTGATCTCCGACGACTGCGCCGTCGACAGCTCAATCTTGGCCTTTTCAGCCGCATCCTTCAGACGCTGCAGAGCCATCTCGTTACCCTTGGCGTGCAGGTCGAGACCGCTCTCGGCCTTGAACTCGCTGATTAGCCACTCGACGATGCGCTGGTCAAGGTTGTCGCCGCCCAGGTGCGTATCACCATTGGTCGACTTTACTTCGATCACGCCTTCGCCGACTTCCAGAATCGAGACGTCGAACGTACCGCCACCGAAGTCATACACAGCAATGGTCTCGTCCTTCTTCTTGTCGAGACCGTAAGCCAATGCAGCAGCTGTCGGCTCGTTGACGATGCGCTTGACGTCCAGACCAGCGATCCGGCCCGCATCCTTGGTCGCCTGGCGCTGAGCGTCGTTGAAGTAGGCTGGCACCGTGATAACGGCCTCGGTAACAGATGTTCCGAGATAGTCTTCCGCAGCCTTCTTCAGCTTCTGCAAAATCATCGCCGAGACTTCCGGAGCCGTAAACTCCTTGCCCTGTGCCGAGATGGCGATGTTATCGCCCTTCTGGACAACCTTGTACGGCACCATCTTCATCTCGTCGCCGACTTCATTCATCCGGCGGCCCATAAAGCGCTTGACCGAGAAGATCGTGTTCTCAGGGTTCGTGATCGCCTGACGCTTCGCAACCTGACCAACCAGACGGTCGCCCGCCTTCGTGAAGGCCACAATCGACGGCGTAGTGCGTCCGCCCTCTTCGTTTGCGATGACCTTCGCCTCGCCGCCTTCCATCACGGCAACGCAGCTATTGGTGGTTCCGAGGTCGATTCCAATAATCTTTGCCATTTCGTGTTGCTCCTTGGTATCGGGCATTCGGCCCGGATGATCTTGTTCAACACTCTCAGTTATACGATGTGAGTGGGTTGTTGTCAACTTTGTTTAGCCAAAATTTTGCGAATCTAAGGAATCGCCACGCTCGACCTTCGACCGCTTGTTGCTATGATCGCTCCATGAAGTATGCGGGCCCAATGTTGTTGCTTTGCTGTCTGATGCCGCTAAGTGGGTGCGCGGTCGGAAGTTTCGTCTCTTCCTTCCTCTTCACCCCAGACCTGTCCGGAAACTGGGAGGTCGCGAGCCAAACTGGAGCCACAACTGGTACGCCGCCAACGGCCGGCCTTCTTCTGGTCGGGTCACTCACCAGTCAGGGTTCAAACGTCTCCGGAATCTTTCGCCTAGCAAACCTATCGCTTCCTAATACCTGCGGCATCCCGCTCCAGCAGGTGGTCACGGTATCCGGCAGCATCGATTTCAGCCGCAATCTTACCTTGAAATCCGTGCCTTTTGGGGGATCCACGCTGTCCATGCAGTTCGTCGTCCCGCCTGCCTTGACTGTAGTTGGGTCCGGGGCATCTCTGACTGGACTAACCGGGACTATCGCAATCACGGGCGGAACCTGTACCTTCGCATCCTCAACCGCGTTTGGCGCAGAGATCGTCCCAGTCACTGGCATCTTTGCCGGACCGCTGACCGCGAACCCGTATCTCACGACACCACCCATCGCGGCCGGAACCGCCACTCTCGCGCTAACGCAGGCCGCCATTCCGCAATCGGACGGGCAATTCCCCGTCACCGGAACCCTCAGCTTTTCCGGCGGCGGCTGCGCCAGCTCAACGCCGTTGACCGGGACCGTCAGCGGTACACAACTGACGCTCGTGTCTGCTCCAACGGGGTTATTTGGGACGTCAACTGACACACTTGCCGCCATCGTCAACCTTGCAACCGGCCAACTCAACGTCGCAAGCCTGATCTACGGTCTCGGACCGTGCCATACCGCTATCACATCGATTACGCAATTCACCGGCAATCTAACCAAGCAGTAAATTGCGGTTTAGCCGAGTACCGAGAAGACTTCAGCAACTGTAATCCGAATCGTTGTCCCTGGCACCACCTGTTCCTCGATCTTATGGAAGCCCTCAAGGTCGCAGTTATAAGCAACACGGGTCTCCGGATCAAGAGCCCAAACACTCTTCGCGCCCATCTCACAGTAGTCGTTGACAACTGCCTGCAGCCTCCGCCAAGTGTCCTCGGGCGATAGGACTTCAATGCAAACCAAGGGCGGAGTCTTCGGATATCGGTATATCTTCTGACCTGCTCCGATGACCATTACGTCTGGTATCCGGAAGCGATCCTGCCTAACCTGCAGGCGTACTTCAGGTGCAACAGCGATGTCCCACTTGCCTTCCTTTGCAGTGAAGAGTGAAACCAACCCTGCAGTCTTCCATGATCCCACTCACTCTCAATTCGCTCCTCGGCTACGCCTTCCACGTACTCTCTGTCGGGGTGAAACAAGGTGCGCAGATACTCCTCCATCGGCATCCGCGTTCCCCGTTGGAATTGGACTTCGGGCATGGCCGGTGCGGTCGACATAAGAGCAGTATCCTCCTTCAGCCAGAGTTATGCCACAGAATACCCGCAGTCTAAGGCCCGCCGGTCGGGTTAGGTGGGGTTGTCGGCGTAGTGGGAAAACCAGAGGTACCCGTGCCACCAAATGATGTGCCTGAGCCAGGGCTACTGGGGCTCCCAAACCCAAGCGAACTTGGATTTCCAAACCCGTTGCTGGTACCGCTCCCACTCCCAAATCCGCTGCTGCTTCCGGATCCGGAGCTAATCCCGCCCAGCAGAGTCGATTTCGCATAAAGCTGCTCGATCCGTGGGTCGTACAGGAATTCCCAGGTATCGTAGGTGGTCTGCTCGTTGACGACCAGCATCGCTTCTCCGCTCTTTGCGCTGCCAACCCCCATCATCGGCGCGCCGCCAGAGCCGGTAAAGCTCGTCGCCGACTGGCTGGAGATACCGCCAGACCCAGAGTTTGATCCCGCCGTACCATTACTGTTCTGCCCGAAAGCGCTCGATCCGGCTGCGCCAGCCGTCCCGTTCGATAAGTTATTGCCAAAGGTCGAAGTATTGGACGCTCCACCGCCAAACGTGGAGTTTGTCGTCGAATTCGTCCCCGAACTCCCAAACGCCGAGCCCCCGGTCGAACTAGCCATCCCAGCCGCGGAGCCAAGCCCGGTCGGCATGCCCGGCAGATCCTCGCCGAAAAAGCCCTTCACTTTGGTCAGATTCTCACCGACGTGGATCACCCGCCAATTATCTTTTCCGGTCAGCGGATCGACATACCGCTGGCGCAAAAACCGTTGGTTATTCGTCTTTTCCAGTTGTTCTAAAGAAGTTGGGTAGCGCTTGAACTTGATATAAAAGATTCGGATCGCCCGAACATACTGTCGTGCCCGTTGCTCCGATTCCACCTCGCGGTCACGCTGGATCGACTTGGCGAGTCGCGGCGCCGCAACGCTTAGCGTAAGTAGCACCAGAAACACCAGCACCAGAGCCGCCAGCAGCGCGAAGCCCTCGTCGCCGCCTTGCAGCTGGACCGATGTTCGGGATTTCTGCAAAATCGGCATCTACGGACCTATCAGCGGCAGAGTCTGCTTGTTGCTGTTCGGCAGATCCTCAACCTGAATCGACTTGGCGTCGACCGAAATAATCTTGTAACGGCGCTGCACCACATCGCCAGCCGACGCCACAAACACATCGTCCCCATTCAATAGGAATGCCCGCCGATTCCCATTCGCAGAGGTCGCCGTGCCAAAGAACTTCAGGTTGATCGGCGGAGGAGGTGGCGGAGGAGGTGGCCCCTGGGCAACAAATGGCGGCGGGGCAGCAGCCACTTGCCGCGGCGGAGCGAGAGGCTTCGGAATCTCAGCAACCATCTCGCTGCCTGGCGCAAAGATGTTCCGGCCATTCCCGCTGTACACCAGCGATTCCGTCACCAGCATCGCGTCCATGTGGAGCGTCGGGTCCAACTGCGCGCTCGTCGTACCCACCTTCACGGCAGCGGGATTCCCCCCCGATTTAGCCGACGCCACCGGAACAATCACCGGCGCAACGGGTTTCGGCGTCGGTGTCCCATCGCTAAAGGCGTCCTTGAGTTGATACCCAACCAACAGTACGGCCACACTACCCAACACAATCGCTGCGATCTTTTTCCGCTTCTCGTCTGCTCCGGCCTTCATCGCGCGCCTCCCGTGTTGGACGGTTTCGCTCGCGAATCGACCTGTTTATCCAGCTCCGACATCGTAGAGGCATCCGCCTTGCTGGCTTCTTCGGCGGAAATGGGCCCGCGCAGGAACGTCGTCGTCCGAATTCGCAGGCTGACCTGCCCGCTTTGCTGCCCGGTCAGGGTAATGCCGTTGATCAGGAAGAATTCCTTGTCGCGCTCCAGGCCATTGATGAATTGCACCAGTGAGCGGTAGTCGCCGGTCAGGCTGGCATCCATCAGCACCTCAGTCAACTGGTTCTTACCGGTGCTTGGGACCGACGTGCCGCCCGGCCCCTCGGGAGCCTTTTTGCCATTCGCCGCCGCTGGCTGCGAGTAGTTCACACGGCTCAGCCGGACCTTCGACTTACCCTTCAACACACCGAGTTCACTCGCAATCTCCGAGTAACTCACCGGCAACCGCTCCCGATAGAACTCGTCCGATTTATCGCTCGCCGCAGAAAGCTTCACGTCCAGCCCTTCCAGAGGCTTCGCAGCAATCTCTGCCGACTTCAACTGAATTTGCTGCTGTGCAAGCGCCTCGGCATTCTGGCTGTTCGCCAGCTTCCAAGCCAGTCCCATCTGCACCAGCAGATAGACATTCACCAGCACCAAAAGCGCCACACCCGCCCAATGCAGATTCACAGCGTTCAGCCAGCCGCGGGTGCGGTCGCGTACGCTGACGGTCGATCTATTCAAAGCGCTCATTTCGCACCTCCCGGCAGGCTCTTCCCTCTTCCCTCTTCCCTCTTCCCTGTCTGTTCCGGAAGCGGGTTGTAGCCGCTGAAGATCTCGAACTCGACGCCGTTGCCGGAGAAATCATCCGGGCCAGCGCTTGCGTTGCGTACCCCGCCAGACTGCGCGCGACCTAGTGCATTGGCCTTATCGGCCGAGAGCGCAGACTCGCCGCCCAGCCGGGGCGACATAAACCTCTGCGATTTCTCCAGATTACGGACAAGCTGAATCGCCCGGTCGCGATCGCCCGTCACCCGCAGCCGAATCGATACTTCGCCGGTCTTTGAGACTACCGGGTCAATGCTCGTAACCTGCACCCCGGCCGGCAGCACGTGCTCCAGGTCCATCATCACGGCGGTCCAGCTAAAGCTCTTGCTGTTGAAGAGAGCGTTGAGAAACTGCGACCGCTCCAGCACTGCCTGATTATCCGATTGCTTCATCCGGGCTTCGTTCGAGGCCCGTTCCTGCTGGTACGCCGCAGTCTTAGCCTTCAGTCTGTCCATCTCCGCCGTGGCGACCTTGGCGCGGTCGTTCAGCGACTTCAGCCCGAAGATCAACGCGATGGTGAGCAGCCCAAGCAGGCCCATGGCAATACGCAGCCGCGCAAACAGCGGCCGAAGCTCAACAAAGGGGCGTGTGGCGAGATTGACTGATATGCGCATTAGCTTCGCAACGCTCCTCGAACCCCGGCCAACCAGCCGTTTGGCACCCGACCCGAAGCCGCGCCCGCGCCCAGCATCGCCGGTTCAATCAGCTCGCGCACACGAATTTCTCCATCGCCAAATCCTGCTTCCCGCAACAACTTACCCAGCGCGTCAGAGCCCATGGTTCCGGCGGCGAGGACGGTTCCCGGCGGCATCGCGAGCGTGTCCTCAAAGTATGCAGCCGCAACGCTGACAGCCTGCGTAACTTCATGCTCTACAGCGGTCAGACGCTGCGCTTCCATCTCAACTTCCAACTTCACGGCTGGGTCGGACATCACCTCGGCAGCAATCTCATCAGCCAGCCGCTGAGCTTCCACATGATGATCGTCCACCACGCCATACCCGTTCAGCGGCTCCTGCGACGCCCACTCGCTCGCCGAGTGATCCGCGTCCACCAGGGGCAATGATTTATCGGCCAATGCCGCAGCCATCACGCGCTCGTGCAGACCCTCAGCCTGCAGATCGACGGTCCGGTGCAGCAGCAGGACGCCACCCTGAACGATCGCCGTCGTCACCGAGCTATCTCCCGCATTCACCAGCAATGCAGCGGCATCCGCCTCTGCCATCCCCGCACATGCAGCCAGCGTACTGGGCAACACGGCACCGGGCTCAAAGCCCGCGTCGCGAACCAGCCCTTCATACTCCGCCAGAACATCCTGCGGAATCGCAACCGCCAAAACCTGCACACTTCCCTTAGTCGACGCCATCACCTGATAGCTGATTACCGCATCCTCAGCATCGAACGGCAGCAGCTTCTTCAGCCGGAAGCGGACGACTGCCAATGCCTCAGCCGACTTAGCCGGAAGCTGGTCAAAATCCAGCAGAAGCACACGGACGGAAGCGTCGGGAACCACCAGCGTTGTCTCGCGCTCCTTCAGCGCAACGGCCTCCAGAGCCTTCCTGACTGCCGCCAGCGCAGTCGCCCGATCAACCACATTGCCAGCCTTCAGCTGCGGCGC
>JAYVZU010000120.1:0-2209 GCA_043783075.1 Rhodanobacteraceae bacterium | reverse complement strand
GCAAAGTCAACGCGGTGCAGTACCGCGATGGCTCAACTTGGACTGAAACGCTGCCATCGGAAAAGCCAATGGCAAGTCGGATTTTGCCATTGGATATTTGAATTGGACGGCGGCGGATGGCGGCCCCATCATTGAAACATCCTTCACTGGATATCGCACCACTCGATACCGCAGAAACCCCACGGAGTCCCGCCAATGGCAGAAATAAACTCAACCGAGCGAAAGAGACCTAGTCGTGCCATCATGTCTGCCGATGAGAAGCTGCCGGTCGGAATGGAGAACGCCGCTGAACTGCTTCCCCTCAGCCGAAGGGCCGATGATGACCTTCTGACGACAAAGCAGCTCATCACGCGACCGAATCTTCAAGATGAAGTTAGTTTCCTGCGTCTACCAGAACTGAAGTCGGTGACGGGTCTTTCAAAGTCCAGTCTCTACGCATTGATCCGGGCGAAGAGTTTTCCGTCGCCCGTTCAACTCGGACCGCGAACGGTTGCTTGGGTAAGATCTGAAGTCAGACAATGGGCCGCAGAACGCATATCCAAATCACGTTCCCCGTCTCCATCCACCGGGGACCGACGGACACCACAACGCGCGCTAGGGGAGTCTTGGGCAGCATCGAAGAAGTATGCTTAGGCCGCTATTTTCTGCCTGCCCTTAGCAAGCTGTGCATCCAGATAGTCGGCCCACCACTGCATCATTACTGTGCGCTGCTTCAGATACTTTGCGTGATTGTAGGCCGCAGACACCTTGTTCCGCTTCATGTGGGCAAGTTGCAAATCTACATGTTCATCATCAAAGTCATTCTCGTTGAGGATCGTCGAAGCCAGTCCACGGAAACCGTGTCCCGTCATGCGGCCTTGGTATCCAAGCCGATAGAGCGCATAAAGGAGCGTGTTGTTGCTCATGGGCTTCTCCTTGTCCAGTGCCCCCGGGAATACCAGCTTGCCATTTCCGGTTAGCAACTTGAGCGCCCGAAGCACCTCGACGGCCTGGCGTGGCAGAGGAACGATGTGAGCGGTCTTCATCTTCATGCGTTCCTTTGGAATGTCCCATCGAGCTCTGTCCAAGTCGAACTCGGTCCACGGCGCTTCGATCAGTTCGCTGGTGCGAGGAAAACAGTAGGCCAGGAGCCTGAGCCCAAAGCGTGTGAGCGCATCTCCGTTGTAGCCATCCATCTTCACCAGCAATTCGGGCAGATCTTTTTCGTCTACATGGGCGAAGTTTTCTGATTCGGTTGCCGCCAATACGTCTCGCGGCCTGAAATCAGCCGCGGGGTTCCGACTCGCAAGTTCCCGCGCGATTGCAAAGCGGAAAACCTGCCCGATGGACTGATGTGCTCTTTTGGCTACATCGCTCGCGCCTCGCGTCTCAATCGTGAGCATGATGTCCCGGATATGGGTCGTTAGTACGGCATCAATGGGCAAGTGGCCGATGACGGGGAAGACATCAGCCTCAAGCCGATTCATCAAAGTCTCGGCGTGCCTGGTCGACTTACCGATCGACCACCACGCCCACCACTTTCGGGCGACCTTCTCGAAGCTGCTGTCAGCCTCACGTTGTATCGCTTTGACTTGCTGCTGCTTCGCCTCGGCCTCTGCTTTGCGTTCGGACATCGGATTGGTGCCAGCAGCAAGCAGCTTCTTGGCAGCGAAGTGAAGGTCACGGGCATCCTTCGGGCCGACATGTGGGTAGTCCCCAAAGGTCATGTTCTTTTCGGTGCCATCGAACCGATAGCGCCAAAGCCAGAACTTTCCGCCCCACGGCTGGACGACGAGACACAGACCGCCACTGTCGGCCAATTTGTATTTCTTCTCTCTCGGTTTCGCGTTCTCGATTTCCTTGATCGTCAATGGCATGGGCAGGCTCTCCAAGGTGGCGATTTTTTCTTTCCCCACACTTTCGCTAATCCTACCCCACATCTTTCCCCACAGATAGGGCGGGCTGTCCTCGCACTAACTCGCACCTCTTCAGACGATTTTCTTTGGAGAATGCCGAAGCATTATCATTTTAACTTATTTATTTTGATAATCTTACATGAGTTCAAGGAGGTGCAAAGAGGTGCGCCGAAGGGCAAAGAAAAACGCGCCTCTTGGGCGCGTTTACATGATTGTGGTTGCCCCCCAGGGATTCGAACCCCGATCGAGCGAGTCAGAGTCGCTAGTCCTACCATTGAACGAGGGGGCAACACATTGTGTGAGTCGCGGTATTT
>JAYVZU010000119.1:0-6684 GCA_043783075.1 Rhodanobacteraceae bacterium | reverse complement strand
CATCGCGTAACTTTCTCGGTCGTCCATACCCACCAGCCAGCCAGAAGGGAACACCTAACTCCTTCAACTTCGGTAGGTCGATGGCATCGCGCTCACCATAGATAGGCTCGCCGGCCTTAGTAAGCTGCATCTTTCCGCGTGGTGGAGCGTTGTGTCCGCCCGCACTCTGCATCTCGATAATCAACCCATCCACGCGTCCATTGGCCTTCTTCAGCATGGTGCTGGCCAGCGTATTCGACGAGACGATGGAGAGAAACCTGGGCCGGATCAACGGCGCCTGTAAGCCTTGTACATAGTCCCGAGGGTCATAGTTTATTGTCGTGTCGTCGCCCTCAAGCGCTCCCGTTATGTGTAAGGTGTAGCTCGCGGGTTGGTGATTCACGAAGAGATCGAGCACCCCGGGAATCTTCAACGGAATGCCCGCGCCGATGATGACATACTCCACACCGGCCAGCATTGCGCCATAGATGCCGGGCAAGAGTGGAGCCTGAATCTTTTCGAGATAGTTGATCCCAATCGGATTGGAATGACCTTGGCGAGCTAGATGGACTTCAACAAAATTGCTGACGATACACAACGCAATCCACTCGCGCGAGTTGTCTTTCGCATTCGGAGGAGCAAGTTTATACGGCGTCGACGGATCTTTGCCGCCAGCGATATAGAACGTATCCCATACTGCTTCGGCAAGGTCTTTCGCGGGAAAGGCATCGAGGCCACGCCGCATGTGTCCGCCCGGGTCGCCATCCTGCAAACGGCGAATCAGTATCTGGTCCAGCGCTGTGCCTGATACGACACCGAGTTGTCCGGTAGAGGCAACTGCCTGCGCTAGTTGCCACTGCGAGATACCGGCTCCCATGCCACCCTGAATAATCAACGGACCTATGCTCATACCTACATTCTTTCATTGCCAATAAGTCGAATTGGTAGATGGAAAATCGCGTTAACTCCCTACCAATAGGGCACTTTGTAGTGATTGACTTAGTCGAAAACTAGCACTTCGCAATCGTGTGACTCCCATCACACAAGATAGGTCAGTTGTTCCACTAGGCTGAGTCAGTAGATGGAACACGCAGGCAATTGAAGCTGGGAGAGCGAAATGTCCAGGACTGTACTCATCGGTGGTGGAATTTCTGGGCTGGCCACTGCATTTTATTTGAATGAGTATTCACGCGGCACAATGGAGTGTGTCGTCCTCGAGAGCTCTCCTCGCTGGGGTGGAAAGATTGCCTCGGCCCATGAAGGTGGATTCCTGGTAGAAGGCGGCCCCGATTCCTTCGTCGCTCAGAAGCGTGCAACGCTGGAGCTATGCCGGAGTGTCGGTCTCGCAAGTCACATCGTCCCAGCAAATACTACGTCCGGACCTTCAACCTATGTGTGGAGCGGCGGCCAACTCAAGCCGATGCCAGAAGGCATGATGCTGATGGCGCCCACGATGTTCCTTCCCATGCTGCGGTCCAACCTGATCTCATGGGCTGGCAAGCTGCGCATGGCGATGGAAGTGCTGATCCCGGCCAGTCACAGCGACGACGATGAGAGCCTCGGTTCGTTTGTTCGTCGACGTCTTGGACAAGAGGTTCTCGATAAAATTGCCGGTCCACTTATGGGTGGAATCTACTCTGCCGACCCAGATCGCCTAAGCCTCCGCAGTACCTTTCCGATGTTCGTCGAGATTGAACGGACCCACGGAAGCCTGGTTCTTGGCATGATGCGCCGCAAGAAACCGCCGCAGACAACAGCCAAGCCTCAGCCATTGTTTGTCTCGCTCACCGGGGGTGTGCAGGAGCTCACCGACGCGCTGGTGAAACAGTTTGACCCAGCTAGCTTGCGACTCAGCTGCCGTGTACTCTCAGTCTCTCGTGAGGACGGCCGTTACAATCTGGTTTTATCGGATGGCACCTCCATGCTGGCCGATCACATGGTATTTACAGCTCCCGCATTCGTCTCGGCCGATATCCTCGACTCGCTGGATTCGGAGCTTACCGCAAAGCTCCGCGAGATTCGCTACGTCTCAACTGCCACCGTTTCGCTAGGTTTCAAACGCAGCGATATCAAACAGCCGCTGAATGGCTTCGGCTTCATCGTCCCGGCAACGGAAGGCCGGAAGATCAATGCCTGCTCCTGATCGTCGAGCAAGTTCGATCAACGCGCACCAGATGACTCCGTATTGATGCGAGTCTTTGTGGGTGGTGCGCTGGCGGAGCAGAACGCCGAGCAGGATGGGGAATCGCTGATTGCACTTGCTCGCGAAGAACTCCGCATCATCCTCGGTATCACGGCTGAGCCTGTCGTCGCCAAGGTTTATCGCTGGCGGAAGGCGAGTCCGCAGTATGAGGTCGGTCACCACGCTCGCGTCGAAGAGATTGAGCGACTCGCATCGACGCATCCTGGAATCTATCTCACCGGATCTGGCTTCCACGGTGCGGGCATCCCGGACTGCGTCCTGCGCGCTACCGATACCGCACTGAAGATTGTAAAGGCGGAAGCCCGAGCCGACTGCAATTGCAACGACACAACCGCACACGTTCCAGATAAGGAAGACGCAAATGTCATCTCCTGATATTCGTACCCTGACCGCTCCTGACGCAACTCCGTTGCACACCCATCCGCACGCCCATCGCACCGCCGCGCTGGGCTATTCGCGCAACCCAATGCTTGTCTACTGGGAGATGACGCAGGCGTGCGGGCTGGCATGCCGTCACTGCCGCGCTGAGGCAGTATCCCTGCCACATCCGGATCAGCTAACCCACAAAGAGAGCCGGGGGCTCCTGCGTCAGATCGCTTCGTTCGATAAGCGTCTGCCCCATCTGATCCTGACCGGCGGCGACCCGCTGGAACGGACAGATTTGTTTGAGCTGATCGACGAAGCTCGCAGCCTTGGCATTACGGTTTCGATCACGCCCAGTGCCACCGACAAGCTAACCTTCGACGCCATGGCGAAGTTGAAGGCACACGGCATCGATAGCTTTGGGCTGAGCCTCGATGGCTCGAACGCCCAGCGGCACGAGGCGGTGCGCGGAATCGCCGGCTGCTTCGACGCCACGATTCAACCGGCGAAAGATGCTGCGAAGCTCGGCGTCCAGATCCAGATCAACACCCTCGTCTCCGCCGAGACGATCGACGATCTGCCCGCAGTCTATGAGTTGTTGAAGACTCTCAAGGTCATGCGGTGGAGCCTCTTCTTTCTCATCGAAGTCGGGCGCGGACGCGTGCTGCAGCCCATCTCTGCAGAGCGTGGTGAAGAGTTGATGAAGTGGGTCTATGACCTGTCGCAGGTCGCGCCCTTCGCCATCAAGACAACGGAAGCTCCTTCGTACCGCCGGATCGCACTCAACCGTATGCGCGAACAGGGAATGACGGCTTCCGAGATCGAAGAGACGTCGGTCTATCGTGGCGTTGGCATCCGGGACGGCCATGGCATTGTCTTCGTATCGAACCAGGGAGATATCTATCCGGCGGGCTTTCTGCCATTGGCCGCCGGCAATATTCGCACAAACTCGCTGCCAGAGATATACCGGGATTCTCCTATCTTTCGTGGGCTGCACAACTCCGGACAGTTTCGAGGCAAGTGTGGCCGGTGTGAGTTCCACGCAGTCTGCGGTGGGTCGCGTGCCCGAGCCTTTGCAGCCACGGGCGATCCGCTCGCCAGCGATTCCTTCTGCGGCTATGAGCCGAAGACCTTTGCCCGCAATGCCGCAACATTCTCCAGTGCAAAACCAGTGCCGGTTTCTGCTGGCTTCTGACCGCGCAGCAAAACTACAAGGCGCAACGGAAACCAATGTTGGAGCCCGTGCTATCCGGTGTATTGGAACTGCGCGCCGCAACCCGGTAGCGGTTGCAGTACGTTCGATGGCACAGGAATGACCCGCCCTTCATCACGCGGGCCATGCCATCTGGCGGCCCCTGTGGATTGTCCCGGCTCGCCGTAAGGTGGAACGTGGGATCGAACCAGTCGGCGCACCACTCCCACGTGTTACCAGTCATGGAGTAGAGCCCAAACCCATTCGGCGGGAAGGCGTCGACCGGGCAGGTCCCCGTGTAGCCATCGTCGCCGGTGTCTACTTTCGGGAATTCGCCCTGCCAGATGTTCATGTGGTACTTGCCGTTTGGCCGAAGCTTGTCGCCCCAGGGATGTATCTTCTGCACCAAGCCTCCGCGCGCCGCAAACTCCCACTCCGCTTCGGTTGGCAGGCGTTGTCCTGACCATGTACAGAAGGCCTGCGCGTCGTTCCACGAGACCTGCACGACAGGATGCGAGGCTCGGTCGTCAAGATTCGATCCGGGGCCTTCAGGCGTATTCCACGCAACGCCGGAGACCTTGCACCACCACGGTGCCGCAGCCACCGTATCTTCGACCAACTCGTCAAACCGGTTCTCCGGAATATGGGACCAGAAGACGAACGACCAACCAAAACGCTCGGCCTCGGTCTTGTATCCAGTTGCTGCAACGAATTTCGCAAAAAACTGATTCGTAACCGGAGATAAATCGATTGAAAACGGCACCACCGTGACCTCGCGGATTGGCCCTTCGCCATCGGCGGGAAATCCCTCCGGATTGTCGGTTCCCATCAGGAACCTGCCTCCCGTAAGAGCGATCATCCGCGCAGCGACATCTTCATGCGCTTCGCGCATAGAGAAGCTCTCGGCCACACTTGAATCGCCGGAATGCGTGGCGACCGGGCTACAGCATCCGCCTTTCCCGGTTGTGCTCATCGTACCTCCGCCAGACTGTAACTCTTTCAAAGATATGGCGTGAAATCAAACCGCCAAGGTGGTCGGTAATATTTTTTTGCACAGCCGCAGGAGCTGCTAACCCAAACATTCCAAAAAGGTTTAGGCGTTATATGCAACTTTGGTAACCAAAAAAGTGTGCCCCTCGTACCACGAACGTAACTTTTGGGAGTCTAAAAATCCAGCATCTGCCAAAAGCGAGACATCGCAAGTCGGATGGACGCCGTCTCAACAAAGAGATTTGAGCGGCCCCTCGCTCGGTACAAAAGGCTAAAAATAGGAGGATTCATGAAAAACCAGATTCAGTTCAAAACCACACGCAGCCTGGTCACCTCGTTTGCAGTGATCGCATTGATCAGTGTTTCAGCTCAAGCTCAGAAAGTAACTGTCGAGGGCTTGATCGTCGGAAGAAACGGCCCCACGATGTCCGTCAAAACGGATACCAGCCCGAGGGTTACGGTTGTCCTGTCGGAGACGACCAAGGCCACGGAAAAGGGTGGTTTTCTCGGCATGGGCCGGAAGGATCCCGGCATCACGGCTCTGGTCCCTGGTCTGCCGGTAAAAGTTGAGGGCACCTATGACGCCGATCATAAGCTGGTGGCCCAGAAAGTCACCTTCACCAGCAGCTCACTCCGGATGGCGAAGCAGATTGACGCTGGCCTGAACCCCGTGGCCGAGCAGGTTGCAGCCGCACAGGATGCCATCAAGACGGACGAGAAGAACATTGAACTCGCCCAGCAAGATATCGAGACGAACAAGAAGGATATTCTCACCAACACAGGCGGGATCGCCGCCAATACGCAGGCCCTAGGCGTCCACGGCGAGGTTCTTGCTGCCAACAAGCAGGCCATCGGCCAAACAAATCAGCGCATCGCCAAGCTGGATGAGTTCGAGAAGAAAGGTGACTACACTGTCAGCTTCGCCAACGGTAAAGCCATCGTCAGCGCCAAGGACAAGGCTGAACTGGCGGACTTCGTAAAGTCAGTTGCTGACACCCCGGGCTACATGATCCAGGTACAGGGCTACGCCTCCACGACGGGCTCCCCAGTGCTGAATCAGAAGCTCAGTGCTGAACGTGCCGAAGCTGTGCTTTCGATCATTCAACAGAGCGGATCGGTTCCGTTGACCAGGATTCTGGCACCCGCAGCAATGGGAACCAGTGACCAGGTTGGCAATAATCACACCCGCAACGGACAGGCGCAGAACCGTCGTGTGGTCGTGACCATTTTAATCAACAAGGGCATCAACAGCTAACCAACGTTCAACTCCCCACCCGCGAGTGCACGCTCTCCGGGAACATGCAGTCCTCCCCCAAACTAGCGCGAAGGCTTCACGCCTTCGCGCTAGTTTTTAAGTTCACGCATATAAGCAGGCACAGAAAACCCGCTGTTTGGCGGGTCTGTCACATTCAAAGGTATGGGAGCGTCGACTGTCGAAAAGCCATCGCCTGATGTTCGGTCAGGAGAACACGACTGTGCGGCGGCCATGAATAAACACGCGATGCTCTGTGTGCCACTTAACCGCCCTGGAGAGGACACGCCGTTCAATGTCGCGCCCCTTTTTTGCAAGCTCTTCCGGCGTCTCAGCGTGGGTTATGGGCTCCACGTCTTGCGAGATGATGGGCCCCTCGTCCAGATCTACAGTGACGTAATGCGCTGTCGCGCCAATAACCTTCACGCCCCGTTCAAAGGCCTGATGATAGGGTTTCGCCCCTTTGAAACCAGGCAGAAAGCTATGGTGGATGTTGATGCAGCGCCCTCTCAAATGCTCCGATAGGCCGTCTGAGAGGATCTGCATGTATCGCGCCAGGATCACTACGTCCGGTGCAATTTCGTCAATGATGCGTCGAACCTGGTCTTCCTGGCTGGCTTTCGTCGCGGGCGTCAACGGTAGATAGTGGAAGGGGATTGAATCGGTCAGGGACAAGCCATCGCCCTTGGGATGATTCGACACAAT
>JAYVZU010000118.1:0-2229 GCA_043783075.1 Rhodanobacteraceae bacterium | reverse complement strand
AGGTGTCGTCAAAGGTCTTGGGCTCCGACGCGTTTCAAGAGGTCGACATTACCGGCATCACGCTGCCGATCACCAAGCACAACTTCCTCGTCACCCGCGCGGAAGACATCGCGCCGACGGTGCGTCTCGCGTTCCAGATCGCGACCAGCGGCCGCCCCGGACCGGTGCTGATCGATATTACGAAGGATGCCCAGCAGGCTACCGCCGCGTTCTCGTTTGAGGATGCCGTACCGCTCCCTGCGCGTCCGCACCCGATGCTCCGCGCCGAGTCGTCAGCGATTAAAGAAGCCATCACATTGATCGCTGGCTCGAAGCGCCCGGTCATCCTCGCCGGTCACGGCATCATGCAGTCCGGCGCAGAGGCTGAGGTCATTCGCTTCGCCGAATCGCAGGGGATTCCCATCGCCTCCACGTTGCTCGGCCTGGGTGCAATTCCTGCGGCGCATCCACTCTCACTTGGCATGATGGGCATGCACGGCGAGTCGTGGGTCAACGACGCCATCCAGAATGCCGACCTGCTCATCGCGCTTGGCATGCGGTTCGACGACCGAGTCACCGGCAACCTCGCCAGCTATGCGCAGAACGCGAAAAAGATCCACATCGAGATCGATCCGTCGGAGATCAACAAGAATGTACGGGCGGACGTAGCCCTCATCGGCGACCTGAAGGAAGTGCTCTCGACACTCCAGCCTTTGCTCGCAAAGAAGTCTGCCGCCGACTGGCTACAGGAGATCAATCGCTCCAAGGGGACAGCATCCGTTCGCGACATTCAGAACCTTCCGGACAACGGTCATCTGTATGCCGCGCACGTTATCAACGACATCTGGCGCGAAGCCGTTGCCGCTGGCCGCGAAAAAGATACCATTATTGTTACAGATGTAGGCCAGCACCAGATGTGGGAGGCGCAGTACTTCAAGCACGAGGCTCCGCGCTCGCTCGTGACATCCGGCGGCCTTGGCACGATGGGCTTTGCGCTGCCTGCAGCTATCGGCGCAAAGGCTGCCTGCCCCGAGAAAGATGTGTGGGTGATCGCAGGTGACGGCGGCTTCCAGATGACGGCCTCCGAGCTCTCGACAATTGTGCAGGAAAAGTTACATATCAATATCGCCGTAATCAACAACGGATTCCTGGGCATGGTTCGTCAGTGGCAAGAGGCGTTCTACGACAAGAACTACTCCGCCTCGCCGATCCTCAGCCCGGACTTTGTGATGCTCGCGGCAGCGCACGGTATCCCGGGCGCACACGTATCCAAACGCGCCGACGTAACGCCGACCGTGACCAAGGCCCGCACCGGCAACTCCGCCTTCCTGATTAACTTCCAGGTGGAAAAAGAAGACGGTGTCTACCCAATGATCGCGCCCGGCGCTGCGCTGCACGAGATGGTTCGCCGTCCAGTAAACGATCCGCTGCTTGAAACTGCTGAGGACGAGTAACCATGACAAGCAAAGCCGACCACGGGTCAACGCGGAGGAACGCCGATCAAACCCTGCACTGCATTAAATCCGCGCTTCTCCGCGCCGATCCGCGGTCGATCCTTTGTTTCGCTTTAGTACTTATCGCTGGTTGCAAACCTGCGCCCCCGACTCCCAAACCCAAGGCAGCCGAGACTTCCGCAGCTGAGACCTACCACTTTCCAGTTCGCCCAAGCGTCGCCCCACCGCCGGTCAAAGTCTTCCATCAGGATGAGGATACTTACACGCTCATCACAAAGGTTGATGCTACAGACGACGAGATCTCCGCAATCATCTGGCAGTTCCGCGATGCGGCCCACAACAAGTCGTTCGACAAACTGCATCTCTCGGAAAAGTGGGTCGATACCCGCAAACCGACGGTTTGGTTCCACGTCTATCGCGGTGCCAAATGCGCAAACGAAAAGTTCGTCTCGCGCAACTACCCCTGCGGCGCCAAGTATAACGGTGCTGGCGATTACACCCTCGGCGGCTATACCAATCCACTCTGGGACGATGGTGTGCTGCATCACGCCGACGGCACCGAAACCAAACTCTGGGATCCTGACGGACCAACCACCGCCCCACACTAAGTCGACCTTGCCGACCAATCTCCAACTCGAGACTCCACGCCTTCTCCTCCGCCCCTGGCGCGATGAGGATCGTGCGCCGTTCGCGGCAATCAATGCAGACCTAGACGTGATGCGCTACTTCGAGAAGCCGCTCACTTCCGCCGAAACAGATGAGGCCATCGAGCGCTACAACGCGCAGCTCGCCCGCG
>JAYVZU010000117.1:0-2231 GCA_043783075.1 Rhodanobacteraceae bacterium | reverse complement strand
GCAGGAAGGCCACAACAGGTCGAATTGGCTTGGTGGTATCGACCTGCTGGCCCATAAAGGCAACGCACTTGATGTCTTGCGAGGCCTGGATGCCGAAGAACTCGGTGACGTCGGCGATGGACGCCTTGCCGGGTGTGGAGACGAGTTCGGGCAGTCCATCGCCGGTGGGTTCGAGATCGACCACGGGTGCGAGTTGGCTGGTCGCCTTCTCAAGGTTGGCGGCGTAGCCGGACTTCGAGCTGGCGATCAGGTCTTCACCGGCTTCGGTGTAGACCATGAACTCCTGCGACTGCGAGCCGCCCATGGCGCCGGAGTCGGCTTCGACGGCGACGTACTCTAAGCCGCAGCGGTCGAAGATCTGGCGGTAAACCTTGTCATGTGCGTCGTAGCTCAGGTCGAGGCCGGCGTCATCGATGTCGATCGAGTAGGCGTCCTTCATGATGAACTGGCGGACGCGCAGCAGGCCGGATTTGGGGCGCGGCTCGTCACGGAATTTAGTCTGAATCTGATACCAGATCTGCGGCAGCTGCTTGTAGCTGCGGAGTTCGTTGCGGGCGATGGAGGTGATGATCTCCTCATGGGTCATACCGAGGCAGAGGTCTGCGCCCTTGCGATCCTTCAGGCGGAACATGTTATCGCCCATACCCGTCCAGCGGCCGGATTCCTCCCAGACTTCGCGCGGGTGGATGGTGGGCAGCAGGAACTCCTGGCCAATGATGTCCATCTCCTGGCGGATGATCGCGATGATCTTGTTGATCGACCGATTGCCGAGGTAAAGGTAGCTGTAGATTCCGGCACCGAGTTGGCGGATGTAGCCAGCGCGGAGGAGCAGTTTGTGGCTTGCGACTTCGGCGTCGGCGGGAGCTTCACGGAGCGTTGGGATAAAAAGTTTGGACCAGCGGTGCATGTGTTTTGCGTTGCCTTCCGGCCCCCGGGCGTGCGGGGCGATGTACATCTCATTATTCTATCCGGTTGGGTGCTCGAGGCGGATTGGGAGGCTGGTGCGGCTGAGGTGTGGGCAGAAATTAGCTGTAGTGAGCAAAATGATACGAAAGCCAACCAACTTTATAGGCGATGCTCCCATCAGACGAATATTGGGCAGAAACTAACGACATATCGGATACACACTCCATCCCCCATTTGCACCCAAATGCAGCTTTTCCGGAGAATACCCATGTCGACGATGAGACTGTTACACATTGTGAGTACGGACTATCTTGCCGAGGACGAAATGTTAGTGCGATTTTCAGATGGATCCACTGCGGTCTTCGAGGGCGCGGAGTTAGAAAAGCTTAGACCGCGTCGCAAGGAGATTGTTGAAGAGCGCAAGACAGCCTGAGGAAGAGCCAAGTGTTGCTGGTGCAGGTATCTCCCTCGGTAACTGCTTCGGACAATCGCGTAAGTGTGTTCGTTACATGACAGACGCAGGTGCCTCATTTGCGTAACGTCAAACTTACTGCGGGAGTCGAAGTTGATCGAGCATTGTGGCGCAAAAAATGCAAACGTTGATCGGTACTCCACGTCCGAGGGTGTGACTCATTGGAAAACGGCAAGACCACGAATCATAATGGAGAGATGCCACGACCTCGGAATCTGATATTGCAGCGGATGCCGGATGAGCAATACCGGGCTATTCTGCGCTACCTCGTTCCAGTGGATCTGCCGTTCGGGATGCGACTTTCGGAGCCAAATCGTCCACTTGAGTATGTCTATTTTCCAGTGGCGGGGTTGGTTTCGATCAACTCCGTTACAGAACGCGGCGAGTCGGTTGAGGTTGGAATCATTGGCCGCGAAGGCCTTTCCGGGGTCTCTGGATTGCTTGGACATCACCAGATGCCGCATTCAGTGGTGGTTCACGGAGCTGGGACCGGGTTGCGGATTCGTTCAGGGATCCTTCGCGACGAGTTTGTAAAGGGCGGCGTGTTTGCTCAGGCGGTAAACTCCTTCATCTACATGCAGATGGTCCAGATGGCTCAGTCGGTTCTGTGTGGGCGGTTGCATTCGGTGGATACTCGGATGGCCCGCTGGATGCTCACTGCGGCGGACCGGACGGAGTCCGAAATTGTGTTTATTACGCAGGAATTTCTGGCTCATATGCTCGGCTCGCGACGTTCGACGGTGACGGTTGCTGCGGGTGAGCTGCAACGCAGGGGCCTGATCGATTATTCGCGCGGACGGGTGCGGATTGTGGACCGGCCCGGGCTGGAGGCCGCGACCTGTGAGTGCTACCA
>JAYVZU010000116.1:0-6746 GCA_043783075.1 Rhodanobacteraceae bacterium | reverse complement strand
CAAACCAACGCTGCACACGGAAGGCCCAATGGCTATCAAACTTACTGTCAACAATAAGGTCCACACCGTAGACGTCGCCCCCGACACCCCGCTCCTCTGGGTTCTGCGCGACGCCCTCGACTACACCGGTCCCAAATATGGTTGCGGAATAGGTTCATGCGGAGCCTGCACCGTCCTGATGGCGGGTAAAGCGGTCCGCTCCTGCCAGATCGACGTCTCCGACGCCACCGACGAAGCCATCACCACGATCGAGGGTCTCTCGCCCGACGGCAAGCACCCTGTCCAGGTGGCGTGGGAAAAAGTTGACGTCCCGCAGTGCGGCTACTGCCAGTCCGGCCAGATCCTGACTGCCGTCGCCCTGCTCTCGCGCACTCCCAAGCCCACCGACGACCAGATCGACTCCGCCATGAAGGGCAATCTCTGCCGCTGCGGAACCTATCCGCGCATCCGTCAGGCCATCCACCAGGCTGCCGCCTTCGCCGCGCCAAAGAAAGCTTAAGAGGACAACCCATGTCTCTCACTCAGAACCAGACGATCAATCGCCGCTCCTTCCTGAAGATCTCGACCGTCATCGGAGGAGGCCTCTCGCTCGGCCTCTACGAAACGTTCTTCGACCCCACGGCAGTCGCCCAGCGAGCGCCGGCCAAAGACCTCTCGCCCAACGCCTTCATCAAGATCGCGCCCAACGGCATCGTCACCATCATGGCCAAGAACGCCGAGATCGGCCAGGGCATGAAGACCACTCTGCCCATGATCATCGCCGAAGAACTCGACGTCGACTGGGCCAACGTCCGCATCGAGCAGGCCGACCTCGACGAGCCAAACTACGGAGCGCAATCCTCCGGCGGCAGTATGTCCACGCCCACAAACTACGAGCCTCTCCGCCACGTCGGTGCCGCAGCCCGCGCAATGCTTGTCGGTGCCGCAGCCATCCGCTGGTCCTGCCCCGAGTCCGAAATCACCACCGGCAAGGGCAAGGTGATGCATGGGTCCGACCACGTCCTCACCTACGGCGAACTCGCCGCAGAGGCGGCAAAGCTTGCCCCTCCACCATTCGCCTCGCTCAAACTCAAAGACCCCAAGAACTTCACCATCGTCGGGAAATCGCAAGTTAGCGCGGACATCAAGGCCATCACCACCGGCAAGCCGCTCTTCGGCATCGACGTCAAAGTTCCTGGCATGCTGCACGCCGTCATCGAACGTTGCCCCGTCTTCGGCGGCACGGTCAAATCCTTCAACGAGGCTGAGATCGCCAAGCTCCCCGGAGTTCGCCAAACCCTCGTCATCGCGGGCACCCTGCCAGCCAGCGCCACCGTCATCGGCGCCGACCCCGGCATCGAACCCGGAGTAGCCATCTTCGCCGATACCTGGTGGCAGGCCCAGTCCGCCCGCGCCAAGCTCAAGGTCGATTGGGACTACGGCTCCGGCGCCACGCAGGATTCTGAAGAGTTCGCCAAGCGAGCCGCAGGTCTGCTCACCGCAGCTCCCGGCAATACCATCCGCACCGACGGAGACTTCGACGCAGCCATTAAGTCCGCTGCCAAGGTCGTCGAAGCCACCTACAGCTATCCCTTCATCGCCCACGCCCCATTGGAGCCGATGGGCACCACCGCCCACTTCAAAGACGGCAAGCTCGAGCTTTGGACGACTAGCCAGACCCCCGGCGGCGGCCGCAACAACTGTGCCAAAGCCCTCGGCATCGACCCCGCCAACATCACCGTCCACATGTGCCGCATCGGCGGAGCCTTTGGCCGTCGCTTGAACAATGACTACATGGTCGAGGCCGCATGGCTCGCCAAGAACATCGACAAGCCCGTAAAACTTCTCTGGTCCCGCGAAGACGACGTCACCCACGACGCCTACCGCCCCGGCGGCTTCCACGGCCTCAAAGCCGGAGTCGATGCCAGCGGCAAAGTCGTCGCCCTCCGGCAGCACCTCGTCACCTACGGCGACGGCCTCAAGTTCGCGTCCTCGGCCAACATCGACGCCAACGAGTTCCCCGCTGGCCGCGTCCCCAACTACCAACTCCACACCACTGCGATGCCCATCAAGCTGCGCACCGGCCCTCTCCGGGCACCCGGTGCCAACGCCCTCTGCTGGGTCGGCAACGCCTTCCTCGACGAGGTCGCAACCGCCGCTGGTCGCAATACCCTCAACCTCTATCTAGAACTCCTCGATCAGCCACAGATCGCCTTCACCGGCGGGCGCCCCAACACGCTCAATCCCGAGCGCCTCAAAGGTGTTCTAAAGCTCGTCGCCGAGAAATCAAACTGGAAGAACCTCAAATCCACCCCCGGCCACGGTTACGGAATCGGCTGCTACTACTGCCACCTCGGCTACTTCGCCGAAGTCGCCGAAGTGAAGGTCGACGCCGAAGGTAAGGTCAAGGTGGTCAAGGTCTGGGCTGCCGGTGACGTCGGCCGCCAAATCATCAACCCCGCCGCCGCAGAGAACATGGTCATGGGCTCCATTATCGACGGCATGTCCGAGATGGGCCAGGAGATCACCCTCGAAAAGGGCCGTGTTCAGCAGACCAACTACAACGACCACCCCTTCATCCGCATGAACCAGACCCCCACCATCGAGGTCTTCTGGAACATCACGGACTTCGCCACCACCGGCCTCGGCGAACCCGCCCTGCCGCCCATCATCCCGGCAGTCACCAACGCAATCTTCGCTGCCACCCAAAAGCGAGTCCGCACCCTGCCTCTGGCCCGCAGCGGCTTCTCCTTCGCCTAAACCAAAACTTCGCTCAGAATAACCCTCTCCAAGATGTCATTCTGAGCGAAGCGAAGGATCTCAGTATTGGCTGTTGCTTGTTCTCTCCCACCCACCCAAAATCTGTGCCCCATTCATTCCGTCGTCTGCGGTGAGTGGGACCCAACCACCGCCCCTAAACCGAACCCACATTGTGCCGCACATCCGCGCCCCGCACCCAGAAGATCACATCCTCCGCAACGTTCGTCGCGTGGTCCCCGACCCGCTCCAGATTTCGTGCAATAATCAGCGCGTTCAGAGCCTGCGGCGTAAACTCCGGCTGCTCTTTGATCAGGTTGCTGAGCGAGTAGAACGCCGCATCATTCATCTCATCCACCTGATCGTCCATGGCGAGCACCGCAGTCGCAGAATCAGCGTCCGCCTCAATAAACGCCTGCAGCGCCTTCCGCACCATCGCCGATGCCAGCGACGCCAGCTTCGGAATATCTACCGGCAGATCGACATTCGCAAACGCGCCCATCTCCCGCACACGCAC
This sequence comes from Rhodanobacteraceae bacterium, assembly GCA_043783075.1. GTDB lineage: Bacteria > Acidobacteriota > Terriglobia > Terriglobales > Acidobacteriaceae > Edaphobacter. The sequence continues at coordinate 3,493 of JAYVZU010000116.1, read as the reverse complement.
GGCGATATTCACTGCCTGATCGCCCACGCGCTCCAGGTCAGCGTTGATTCGGATCACCGACAGAATAAAGCGCAGGTCGATGGCCATTGGCTGTTCCATGGCGAGCAAATCCAACGCCATCTGGTCGATCTCGCGCTCCAACCGGTTGACTGCGGGTTCGGCCCGAAAGACTTGTTCGCAGAGGCTCAGATCCCGCGTGCGATACGCTTCGATCGACCGCTGGATTGCCTGCTCCGCCATCCCGGCCATCACCAGCAACTTCTCTTTCAACTCGTCGAGATTCTGCTGGAATTTAATGCGAGTTGCCATATCAGCCGAACCTCCCCGTAATGTAGTCTTCCGTCCGCTTGTCGCTCGGATTCGTAAAGATCTTGTGCGTCGAGTTGAACTCCACCATCTTGCCGTTCAAAAAGAATCCGGTGTTCTCAGCTACACGCGCAGCCTGCTGCATATTGTGCGTCACAATAACAATCGTATATTGGCTCTTCAACTGGAAGATCAAGTCCTCAATCTTCGATGTTGAAACCGGGTCCAAAGCCGAAGCCGGCTCGTCCATGAGCAACACCTCGGGGTCCACTGCCAGCGCGCGAGCGATACACATACGCTGCTGCTGTCCGCCCGAAAGACTTGCGCCGGACTTCTTCTTCCAGTCGTCCTTCACCTCGTCCCACAACGCGGCAGACTTCAACGACCGCTCCGCAGTCTCATCCAGAATCTTCTTATTGCGAAAGCCGTTCAACTTCAATCCGCTGACCACGTTGTCGTAGATCGACATGGTCGGAAATGGATTTGGTCGCTGAAATACCATTCCAACCCGACGCCGAATCTCTACCGGCGATGCGTCAGCATAGATGTCCACATCGCCCATCTTCACCGTGCCTGTCGCTCTGGCAATCGGGTTGGTCTCATGCATCCGGTTCAGGCAGCGCACAAAGGTCGACTTACCGCAGCCCGAGGGCCCGATCAGAGCCGTCGCGTGGTTGGCCGGAATGTGCAGGTTGATGTCCTGCAGCGTATGCGTCGTGCCGTACCACGCATTCAAATGTTCGACCTGGATCCCGACTCCCACTAATTTCCTCCCTTTAGAACGCCGCGGCTTGCAAAGATCCGCACCAGCGTTACCGAAACCATAATCATCACAATCAGCACCAGCGAGCCCGCCCACGCGACCCGGTGCCACTCATCAAACGGCGAATTCGCGTACTTGTAAATGCGCAACGGCAGCGCGTCGATCGGCTGGTTCAAGTTCGTGCTCCAGAACTCGTTGCCCAAAGCCGTGAACAGCAGAGGAGCCGTCTCACCTGCAACACGCGCAAACGCCAGCATGCAGCCCGTGATAATGCCCGGCGAAGCAGTCCGCAACGAAACGGAAATCGTCGTGCGCCACTTCGGCACACCCAGTCCCAATGCAGCTTCGCGGATCGAGTGCGGCACCGTAGCCAGCATCTCTTCCGTCGTCCGCGTAATCGTCGGGATCATCATGACTGCCAACGCAACGCCGCCGGCAAACGCCGAGAAGTGTAGTTGCGGCTTCACAATGAGCGCATACATCGAGATGCCCACAACGATTGACGGCACGCCATTCAGCACGTCGGCCGTAAAGCGAATCGCGTTCCCTAACATCTTGCCGCGACCAAACTCCGCAAGATAAACCCCGGCCGCAATACCCACCGGAATCCCCATCAGACTAGCCAGACCCAGCACCACGGCTGAACCCATAATGGAGTTCGCCATACCGCCGCCAGCCTCACCCGGAGCCGAGGGCATCTTGGTGAAGAAGTCCAGGTTCAGCGAGCTAAAGCCCTTATAAAACAGGTAAACAAGAATCGCTGCCAGCGGCACCAGAACCAAAAGGGTCGCGAGAATCGCAAGCCCACCAACGATGTTGTTCTTCACCTTGCGTACCGCAAAGTTGAACTTCAGCGCAGGCGTGTTGAAGTCCATCGGAGGACGTGTCGACGGGTCGGGAGTATTTGCAACACTGCTCATCCTAGTTCACCCTTCCCGGCTGGCCACGCGTGACAGCCCAAACCAGCAGACGCGCAATGGCGTTCACCACAATCGTCACCAGGAACAGAGCCAGCCCAATCTCAATCAGCGCGCTCAGGTATAGATCGTCTGTCGCTTCGGAAAATTCATTGGCAATCGCGCTGGCCAGCGTATTTCCCGGCGCAAACAGCGACTTCGAGATCACGGCATGGTTGCCAATCGTCATCGCAACTGCCATCGTCTCGCCGAGCGCGCGGCCCAACCCCAGAATCACCGCACCTACAATGCCGATGCGCGCATTGCGAAGCACGCCCGTTCGGATCATCTCCCAGCGCGTGGCCCCCAGCGCCAGAACAGCCTCGCGCTGATGATTCGGAACCGCCATCATCATGTCGCGCGTCAGCGAAGAGATAATCGGCAGAATCATGATCGCCAGAATCATGCTCGCGGTCAGCAGGCCTACACCGAAGTTCGCGCCGCCAAACAAACCCGTCCACCCGAGATACTTCACCAGAAACGGACCAATCGGATCCTGCACGAGCGGCACCAGCACAAACACAGCCCACAATCCGTACACCACGCTGGGAATCGCCGCGAGTAGTTCCGTCAAAAACGAGATTGGGGCGCGCAGCTTCTGCGGGCAGAGTTCTGTCAGGAAAATCGCCACACCCAACGCCAGAGGAACAGCCATCAACAGAGCCAGAAAAGAGGTCGCCAGCGTCCCAAATATGAACGGTAGCGCACCAAAGTCGCCGCTCACCGGATCCCAGTTTTGCCCCTTGAAGAATGCCCAGCCAAATTTCACGATCGTCATATGCGATCGCATGATCAAAATAATTGCGATTCCGATAACTATCGCGAAGATGCTCAACGCGCACACCAGCATCAGGCCCGCGAATGCACTGTCGGCCAACTGGCCGCTGCCGCGCTTGCTCAGAAACTCCCGAATCGGCGATGGTGACTGCGACCCCGAGTCGACGGCAGGTTCAGCCGCCGCAACAAAGTTGGTCAGAGTCCGTTGCGAGATCTCGTTGGACGACTTGGTGGCGTTATTGGCAGTCATGCAGCAGTGAGTCTACCTGTCTTAGGTGAAGATGCGTTGAACACCGAAGGAACTATCGCGTGGACATTGATAAAACAGCTCTGCGGCCCCGAGGAATATCCTCAGGACCGCAGAGCATTTAGAGCTATTTCAACGTGCTGATCGTCTTCTTGACCTTCTCGGCAACTGCAGCCGGAAGCGGTGCGTAGGTAAGGCTCGGAGCCTCAGCTTCACCCTTTTCGATCATCCAGTTCAGAAATCCAACAATAGCCTTACCCTTAGCCGAATCCTTTGCTGGGCTGGGGATCAGCAACCAGGTAAAGCTCGAGATCGGGTAGGAATCCGGGCCGGCAGCGTCGGTGATCGAAACCCGATAGTCAGCCGGCATCGCTTTCGCGCTGGCCGCAGCCGCAGCCGTTACGCCAGCGGTCGATGCCTTCACCCACTTGCCAGCCTTATTGC
>JAYVZU010000115.1:0-20233 GCA_043783075.1 Rhodanobacteraceae bacterium | reverse complement strand
TCTCGTCCAAGGGACCAATTTTCTTTCGGCAGACTCGCGTCGGCGCTGGTGGACGTCACTTCGAAGTCCTGAAGTTCCGCACCATGTTCACCGACGCCGAAGCGGGAGGAGCAAAGTGGGCGACCAAGAACGACCCCCGCGTCACCAAGGTCGGGATGTTCATGCGCAAGACGCGCATCGACGAGGTCCCGCAGCTTTGGAACGTACTGCGCGGCGACATGGGCTTCGTCGGCCCCCGCCCGGAGCGGCCAGAGTTCATCCCCATGCTCTCCGAGCACCTGCCGTTCTACTACATGCGCCACCTCATCCGGCCGGGACTTACCGGCTGGGCGCAGGTCCGCTACGGCTACGGGGCTACTCTCGCAGAGGCCCGCGAAAAGCTCGAATACGACCTCTACTACATCAAGCACATGACGCTCGGCCTCGACCTGCTCATCATGTTCGAGACCGTCAAGACGATCCTTCGCCGCCGGGGCGCGCAGTGATCTGGGTCTTCTGGATATCGCTCGCGGTCATCCTCTACACCTACGCCGGTTATCCCATCCTCATCGCTCTAATCGCCCGTTTCGGCTCGCGTCCGTGGAAGCGTGCTGCGTGGCCACTCGAATCCTGTCCCGCGCCAATCTCTGTCGTGATGGCCGTCCATAACGGCGCGGCCATGCTGCCGGACCAGCTAAAGCATCTCCTGACGCTGGAACCCGAGCTCATCCGCGAGGTTATCGTCATCTCCGACGGCTCGACCGACGCGACACCCCAAATTCTTCAGCAGGCCTCCGACCCCCGACTCCGCACCTTCATCCTGCCCGAACAAGGCGGAAAGTGTGTTGCCGTCAACCACGGTGTCGCGCAGGCGATTGGCGAGATTCTCCTCTTCGTCGACATCCGTCCGCGCATCGAGGCTGGCGCCCTCACCTCGCTGCTTTCCAACTTTGCCGACCCGAAAGTCGGCTGCGTAACCGGTGAGCTGGTCCTCAGCCAGGATGGCCAGGACGCGACAGCCTCCGCCGTCAGCGGTCTCTACTGGCGCTACGAGCAATGGATCCGCAACTGCGAGGCCGCCGTCGATTCACCCGTAGGAGTCTACGGAGGTTTCTACGCCATCCGCCGCGCAATCGCAGTTCCCCCGCCGGCAGGTCTCATACTGGACGACATGTTCCAGCCGTTAGCGATCATTCGGCAGGGTTATCGGAGCGTGTTGGACCGCCAAGCCATGGTGACCGACCGCTGGCCCGCCAAGGCTGCCGGGGAGTTCTCGCGCAAGGTCCGCACGCTCGCTGGCAACTTCCAGCTCATCGCGGAGGCCCCGTGGATGCTCACTCCTGCCAACCGCGTCCTCTTCCAACTGGTTTCGCACAAGCTGCTGCGGCTCGCGGTGCCGTACTTCTTTTTGCTGTTACTGATGAGTTCCGCCGTTCTCGGAATCGAATCATTGCCGTTCGCGATCTTCGCGACACTGCAACTGTTCTTATGGCTGATGGCAGCAGTTGCAATACGACGGCGCGTCCCCGTCGTACAGCGTCTAGCCGCCCCAGCCAGTGCGCTACTGGTGCTGAACGCTGCAGCCGTCGTCGGGCTGTACAAGTTCCTCTTCACACGTGGGCCGCTGTGGCGCATCTGGTCGCCGACTGCCGCACCTGCCGACGTCTAAGACCGCACTCCACCTTCTGAGGTCATTCTGAGCAAAGCGAAGAATCTCAGTATTCGTTCTGGTCGTTATCTCCAGCTGCGGACCATGCGGTTTTTCGAGGACCATCGGTCCGATTTAGACCAGCCTGGGGCAACGCCCCAGGTTTGCGAACAAGTTAGTCCAGAGGGCTGAAGGCCCGATCGATGCGTTGGCTGTAGCGACGGATCCCCAACGTCTATCGATAGAGTTCCATGTAAGCCGCTTCCATCGCTTCCAGCGTAAATTCCGCAAGATACGTATCCTTCGCCCGCTGAGAAAACTCCGCGCGCAACTCGACGTCTCCGGCAAGCCTGACAATCTGCTCCGCCAGTTCCGCTGAGTCGCCCACTGGCGCGAGCAGCCCCGCACCCGATAGCCGCACCACCTCCGCCATGCCACCCACGTCCGTCACAATCGCCGGCACGCCAATCGACATTGCCTGCAGCAGCGACACCGGCAGGCCTTCCGAGACCGACGACATGACAAACGCGTCCGCCGCGCAGAAGAACTGCGCTGTATCGAGCCTCTGCCCCCAGAACCGAACATGATCTGTAACGCTAAGCTCAGCCGCAAGAGCCTCAAGCTCGCCGCGAACGGGACCGTCGCCGACAATCCAGAACTCCAGCTCCGGCAGGTGTTCTACCGCAATCGCAACCGCGCGAATCAGCGTCTGAAGGTTCTTCACTGCGGCCAGCCGCCCCACAAAGATCAGCGTGAAGCCACGTTTGCCGAGCGCATTAAACGGGACCGGCTCGATTGCCGTCGCACCGTTGTAGACCCGAACAATCTTGCTGCGGTGGGCGAGTGGAGCCCCGCGCAGATTCTCGCAGGTAACCTCACAGATGCCGGCGATCCAGTCGCAGCAAGACGCCATCACGCCATACTTAACCTCTTCGGCGACGTTGTACGGAGGAGCCACAAGGCTATGCCGCGTCGAGATAATGCGCCTGACCCCGGTAAGCTTTGCAGCCAGTGCCGCCTGAATCGTCGGCGCAACATTGTGGCAGTGGACTACATCCGGCTTCAGCGCCCGGAAGTGCTTGAAGTACCGCAGCATCGTCTTCGCCGGGGGAGCTTCGCCGGGCACGTAGATCTCGAAACCCTCGTCGCGCAGCAGTTCGCCAACCGACCCAAGCCGGGAGTAGGCGCACACCGACACCTGATGGCCGTTCGCCCTCTGAATGCGGCAAAGCTGCGCCACCAACACCTCGGCGCCGCCCATATCGAGACTGTAGACAACATGTACGATCTTCATCTGCTGTTGAGCTGCCGCTGTTGTAGCATTTCTATCCCACTTTTGTTCGTTGCTCACTAGGGTAACAGCGGCTTAATGGGTCTGCCCGTACATTAGAATTTGAATTGCACAAAGTAAGTTACCAAAGTAGCACTCAGCGTTCCTCCATAGGATCTAAGTGAAGTTTCCCCGGCAAGCAGACCTCTGGTTTCCCTCATACTTCCGCGACCGCGCCCGAAAGGTGACCGCTGGCGGAAAGCCGAAGCGTCTATGGGTCGCGCTCACCGACCACTACGAACCGATGGGCGGAAACGTCTCGCTCGAAGTCGGGCGCGCACGAGTAGGAGTCTGGGAAGATCGCTGGCCAAAGATCGCCGCGGACGCCCCGAAAGATTCCACCGGCAGCGCACCCTGCTTCACAGCGTTCTACCCGCAGGAAGAGTACCAACCGGAGCTTCTGGAGCGGCTCGCAGCGCTCACCCGGACCGGCACCGTGGATGTCGAGGTCCATCTCCACCACGACAACGATACCGGCCCAATCTTCGTCGACAAGGTGAGCACCTTCACCAAGCAGCTTCGCGAGAATCACGGCCTGCTCCACGACCACAACGGTCGCATCATGTTTGGCTTCATCCACGGCAACTGGGCGCTGGATAACTCGCGCCCCGATGGCAAGTGGTGCGGCGTCACCGGCGAGCTGCAACTGTTGCGCGACCTCGGCTGCTACGCCGACTTCACCATGCCGTCCGTGCCATCGCGCACACAGTCCCGCATCGTCAACCAGATCTACTGGACCACCGGAGACCCCTGCAAGCCGCGAGGCTTCGACCAGGGCGTACAAGCGACCGTGGGCGGCGGCAAGCAGGGCGACCTGCTGATGATCAACGGGCCGCTTGGAATTCGCTATCGCGAGCGCCTGATGCCGCGCCTTGAGACTGGCGAGCTCTCCGTCTACGATCCGCCGACGCCGTACCGCGCCGAGCGTTGGCTTTCCCTCGCGCCGCGGCTTGGCGACGATATCTTCCTGAAGCTTTACGGGCACAGCGCCCGCGACGACAACGCCGCGGCTCTGTTGGGAACGAACGGCACACCGGGTAAGCTGGCTTCGATGTTCCAATCGATCCACGCAGCCGCGCAACGGGAGAACCTTGAACTGCACTGGGTTAGCGCGTACGAGATGTTTCGTGCGGTCGATACGCTCATTCAGCCAAAGACCGCTCCCCAGGAGACGCGCCGATGAACATGATTTACGGGCCCAATTCATCGCGACTCCACGGGAATTTCCAACGATCAGGCTCGTCTGCAGGACTTACCCTATGCTGAAAGTCGCCGTCGTTACGAATTACTTCCCGTTCTCCACCCAGCCGTGGAATGGCCACTCGGCCTACCAGACACTGCGGTTGGTCGCAAAACGTGCCGACGTGCAGGTTTTTTATCCGGAGGCGGTGTATCCGAAGTTCATGATGCCGGCCAACGCCAAGGGTGCCTTCGACCGCACCTGGAGCCCGCCGGATGTGAAGGCAAGCTACATTCCGTACCCTGCAATTCCGGTTCTGACGCGGCCCTTCAACGGATTCACGGCCGCGAAACGGCTCCTGCCGCACGTCACCGCGTTCGACCCCGACATTGTGCTGAATTACACGGTCTATCCCTATGGGCTGGCCGCGATTCGCATCGCCCGCGCCCTCGGAATCCCGGCCGTTCTGACGGCAATCGGCTCCGATCTCAACCGCATGGCCGACCCCATCTCCGCCGCCCTCACCCGCTCGACGCTGCGCAAGGCTGACTTCGTTACCACGGTCAGCCACCATCTCTGCACCACGGCGCGCCGTTGTGGAGCCCCCCCGGGAAGCACCCGGACAAAGCTGAACGGCTGCGACACCTCCGTCTTCCACCCGCGAGATCGCCAGGCTGCCCGCGAAGAACTTGGCCTCGATCAGGATAAGAAGATCATCGTGTACGTTGGTCGGCTGGACCTGCGCAAGGGCCTGATCGAGCTGGTGGAAGCCGTCGCCAACCTGCGCGCTACCCGGTCCGACCTCCAGTGCTACCTGATCGGCGACGGTGCCGACAAGGGCGCGATTGAGGCAGCGATTGAGAAGCACAACGTCGGCGATATCGTGATGGTCAAGCCGTCGTGCCTCTCTCCGAAGATCGCCGTATGGATGGCTGCGTCTGACCTCGTAACGCTACCAAGCTACGCTGAGGGCTGCCCAAACGTGGTAATCGAAGCCATGAGCGCGGGTCGGCCAGTCGTCGCGAGCAAGGTCGGCGGCATCCCTGAGCTGATGAACGAGACCTGCGGTCGGTTGGTGAAAGTTCGCGACGTCCCAGCCCTGACCACAGGCCTTGCCGAGGTGCTCGACACCACCTGGGATGCCGATGCGATCGCAGCCAAATACAGTCGAAGCTGGCAGAACGTCGCCGACGACCTGATGGGAATCTTTGAGGAACTAGTCGGTCGCCGATAGTGCAAGTTTCCCCGTTTTGAAAAAGTCAAACCAACCACCCCCGTCATTCTGGCAAAGTCAGAATCTCCGTAGTTGTCTTTCGGGCGACGGTACGGCGCGATTCTAGAACCGTTTGCTTGTCATCCCGAAGGGATCTGCTGTTGCAACTGTCGGGCGACGTACAACAGCAGATCCCTTCGGGATGACAAAACAAAGCTACATAGCAACAGGGAATTTGCCTCTAGCCGACTGATTCCTTGTAATACGCGATCGTCTTCTCCAGCCCCACGCTAAAGTCGGCCACAACCTTGTACCCAAACATCGACTCCGCCAGCGAGATATCCGCCAGCGAGTGTTTGATGTCGCCCTCGCGCTCTGGCTTGAACTCGATCGTGCCCGCATAGCCGGTAATCCGCTTGATCTCTTCATACGCCTCTAGCAGCGTGATCCGCTGGCCGGTCGCGACGTTGAAGACCCTGCCAGCAACGGGTGCAGACGTCTTGGCGACGGTCATATTCGCGCTGACGACGTTGTCGATGTACGTAAAGTCCCGGCTCGTCGAGCCATCGCCGAACACCGTCGGAGTCTCGCCTTTACACATCTGCGAAATGAACCGGGCCAGCACGCCCGAGTACTGCGACGTAGGATCTTGACGCGGTCCAAAGATATTGAAGTAGCGCAGGGCCACAGTCTCCAACCCATAAACCCGCGTGTAGCTGGAAAGGTAGTGCTCGCCAGCGAGCTTCTGCACCGCGTACGGAGAGATCGGTCCGGGCAGCATATCTTCCCGCTTGGGCAGCTCCGGGTTGTCGCCATACGCAGCCGAGGACGCGGCATACATCAACCGCTTGACGCCGGCCTTGCGGGCGGCTTCCAGCACAGTGAGTGTGCCGTTTAGATTGGGACCGTTCGTGCCAACTGGATCGACCACAGACTTGGGAACCGAGGGAATTGCCGCCTGATGGAAGACATAGTCCACGCCCGCGCAGGCATCGTCCATCGCAGCGGAATCCAGAATATCTACTTGACGGAAGTCGATCTGGGACCGAATCTCGTCCAGATTCGCAAGATTTCCCGTGCAAAGATTGTCGACTCCGCGCACCGATGCTCCCTCAGCGAGCAGACCCCGCGCCAGGCTGGAGCCGATAAAGCCAGAGATCCCGGTGATTAATACCTTCGCCATGTGTACAAAACCCTTTCGCCTTGCCGGATGACTCGAGTCCTGAGTCTACTCGAAGCTACCTTTCCACGGTAACCTATCCGAACAAGTCGAAATCGGCAGATTATGTGACACTTCCGTCATTAGTGAAACCTATTTGGTCGATGTCTTTACTTGCAGTCGTAGAATATAACCGTTACGGGTATCCTTAGCTCAATGGCCGACAGGGCAAATACAGCAGCAGGTAAAATCCTGCACAATTCGTTCTGGTTCGGTCTTGAAACCGTACTCGAAACAATTGTCTTTTTGGGAACGTCCATCGCCGTCGCGCGATATCTTGGACCCGAGAAGCTCGGCGAATTCACATACATCAACTTCTTCGTCACGACCGTGACCCGCACCAGCGGCACGGGCCTGGCCGGTGCCACCCGCAAGTACATGTCGGAGTTCCTCGGCCTAGGCCGCCCCGGCACCGCACGCGCCGTATACCACCTCGCCTATCGCTATCAACTGCTCGCATCTGTCCTGATCACCGCGCTCGGCCTTATCAGCGTCTTCTTCTTCAGCGCAGCAAACTACCACTGGATGTCCGCAATCCTGATCCTGTCCATCATCCCGGGTGTTATGTCGTGGGTTCCGGCACAGGCCAATCAGGCGTTTGAGGATGTCTACGAGAACACCCTCAGCGCGCTTGGCTACATCGTCACCTACGCCATCATCATCGTGCTGACGCTGCACAACCACTGGGACCTCATCGGTATTGCCTCCGCCCAGCTCATCGGGCGAAGCGTCGAAGTCATCATGCGGACTATCCCGCTGCACATGCGGCTTCGCAAAATTCCCCTCGAAGTGCTCGAGCAGGACATCATCGACCGCATCCGCAAGTTCTGCCTGCAGGCTGTCGGAATCCAACTCCTGATGTCCGTAGTCTGGGACCGCTCGGAGCTTGTGTTTCTGCGCTATATGTCCGGGCTTCGCCAGGTTGCCTTCTACTCTGTCAGCTTTACCCTGGCAAACAACCTGCTGGTCATCCCGAGAACCTTTGGCAGCGCGACCGGCATCACTCTGATGGTTGAGTCTGCACGCGATCCAAAGCGCATTCAAAACATCATCAAGACCGCTTCGCGATTCCTTCTGCTCGTCGTATTCCCGGTCCACCTTGGTGCAGCGGCCATTGCGGCTCAGGCACTTGGTCTCGCCTACGGCACCAAATACGTCGAGGCAATCCCAGTCGTAATGATCGCGTCCATCCTGTCGATCCCACGGGCCTTCCAGGAGCTTGCCGAAGTTCTGCTCAGGGCCGCCGATCGCCAGAAGCAGATTCTCCTCTGGTTCTCGGTCACCGGCGTCGTCAACATCACGCTGGACTACTACCTGATCAAGCGGTACGGCGCTGTGGGCGCGGCCTGGGGCAACGGCCTCTCCCAAACCTTCGGGATCGTACTGATCTGGATACAGGCCCGCCGCTACTACACCTTCAAGTTCCCGTTTGAAGCCGCGTTCCGCTTACTCATCGCTGGCACGACGATGGCTGTCATCGCCCACTTCGTCGTCGGTCTGCTACCCAAGCCATGGGGATTGATTGCCGCAGTCATCAGCGCCGCAGTCAGCTACATCGTGATGGTAAGGGTGATGAAGGGGCTGGAACCCAGGGACCGCAACCGTCTGGCGTTGATGAGCGAGAAGATGCCGGGGTCGGTCCAGCACCTCTACATGGCGCTGGTCAACTTTGCGACCCCGGCCGAAGCCTCAGTGCTTAAGGGCGAGGGGATCCACACGAGCTGAATCCTGCATCATCTGCCAGTCGGATTCATCCACCGCTTCAAAGTCCTCCGCCTTCATATCGCCTAGCTTGTGCAGGTCGGTATTGTCCCAGCGCTTGTCCGACACGCCGCTGATGAACATCGCGCTGCCGTTATCCGCCATAAACATGCCGTACTTCTTCAGCGCAATCATGATGACCTGATTCGTCTTCGAGTACTTCGAGACGTCGAAGTCCTTGCGCAGACGGAAGCGCGCGCCCATCGGCACCAGCTTTACATCCGGATTCTTCGAAGCCTTGTGACGACCCGGCCAGATAAATGCACTCTGTGTCTTGGGGACAGTGAACCGCAGAGCGTGGTTGATCTGCCCCGCCATCACCTCGTCGTAACGAACCAGACCCGGCAGGATCGGTAGACCTGCGGCATCCGCGCTGGTCTTGTCTTCGGCGCGCAGGGCATTGCTGGTCAGATCCATAATAATGCCCGATCCGGCAGTCCAGGTGCCGTCGCCAACCGGATGCGCGTCGTAGATCTCGTACAGCAGGCAGCGGCGCTCGTCGACCATCAAAATATGCCGGTCGCCCTTCGACAGCGGCCCACCTTCAATCGGCGCGTCAGGCGGAATGGGATAGTTGCTCAGATCGCTATCCTCGCGATAGTCGAACGTGATCTTCACCCGCTTCGTGCCCGGCGGGATCAACGTATACGGCATGCCGGTGTCGAGGCTGGAGCCAAAGTCCGGATGTACAGGGTGCAACGGTCCGATCGAATCAATGTAATCCTGCGCGTGGCGGTCCTTGGGCAGCGCGTCAACCGGTGTGTTCCAAATGTTATCCGCTGGGAATACCTGGCATATGCCAAGATGCGGGACGTCCGTACGAGCCACATCGGTCCCCGCCTGTACCACCGAGCTATGCACCCCCTGCTCATACGGGGGAATATGCTTCTGAATCTGCCAGCCAAGGACAATGACTGCTGCTACGGCCGCGATCACGATGCGCGTCTTCCGGTTGCCGCGCACAAAGATCACAAACGCGACCAGTGCCACCAGACCTACCACCATCAACTCAGCCAACAATCTCAGATGCAGATGCATATGTATTTCTCCTCTATCCCTTATCCCTCGACGGCCTGGGTTTGATCCCGGAAACGCGGAGTCGGGGTCGGGGATTACCAATTATCTTAGTCCTCGAACCTTACCCCGTGGCGTCGGGGGAACACAGCCCAGCACTGCCCAGAAGGGTGATTGCGCTAATTTTTGGCTCTGCGTATTCTGAGCGTACCCATGCGAGGGTGGCCCTGGCCGCTCCAGCGGCAACCTCAAGCTCGCCGAAAGCCTGTCTTCCATGCGCAAGAATAACTTCGACATCGTAAGGCTGGTTCTCGCGGCTATCGTCGTGTTCGTCCACTGCTACGACCTCAGCCTGGCTCCGCAGCTTGCAGTCTTCGTCCACTACCTCAATGCCCGCATCGCGGTAGAAGGCTTCTTCGCGATCTCTGGCTTCCTCATCTTCGCCAGTTACGACCGCTGCAGTGGAATCTGGGAGTACACCCAGAACCGCGCATGGCGCATCCTGCCCGGATACTGGCTCTCAACCCTCTTCTGCCTCTTGATCGCCTTCTCGGCACACAGCTTTCATGTCGGCAAGTTCCTGATCGCAAACCTCACCTTCGCCAACTTCATCCAGCCGAACATCCCCGGCGTCTTTACTGGCAACCCCGGCAACGACGCCATGAACGGCGCGCTGTGGACCATCAAGATCGAGCTGATGTTCTATGTCGCCGTACCCTTCATCGCATGGATCTGCAAGCGCATCAACCGCGACGCCGTCCTGTGGAGCCTGTTCGCGCTCTCCGCCATCTTCCGCACCGTGTACGCGGACCACGAAAAGATCGCGATCCAGCTTCCCGGCCAGCTCTCCTTCTTCATGATCGGAGCGATCGTCTACTACCACCTCGCCTGGTTCAAACGCCACGGCCTTTGGCTGATGGCGGCCGCCGCCGCCTGCTATGTCGCACACATCTACACCGGATGGTTCTTCCTGCGGCCGTTCGCCATCTCGGGTCTCACCATGGGGGCCTGCCAGCTACTGCCGCATATCGAAGGCCCCACCAAATGGGGAGACTTCTCCTACGGGACATACATCCTGCACTACCCGATCATCCAACTAGCCGTAGCCGCTGGATTTTTCAACCTGAACCCGTGGCTGGCGCTCACGGGCACGGTACTCGTGGTGGCCGGTACGGCTGGGCTATCATGGTTCTTCGTCGAGAAGCCATCCCTGACGCACTCAAAGTCCCGCCGGTTGCGGCAGGCTGCACTCCACCAGACTGCAAACTATCCCGCAGCCTTGCCGTAAAGTCGGGCGGAACCTACTGGCGCAGGACTTCAGAGGTTAATGAGTTTCCGGCCTTGAAAGGGCGCGACTTCAGTCGCGCCGCACGCAAAGCAGAATGAATCCAGATTAAGCCTCCGAGGGAATTCTTCGGGACCGAATCCTACTCCTCCAGCGCCCGCTTGGCCAGGGACTGGATGGCGTCTAGATATCTGGCGAACCTTCCCGCAGAAATCCAAAGCACCCTACAAACAACAAAAAAAGGAGCCCTGCTTTCGCGAGGCTCCCTCCTCCTTTGAAGCTTTCGGCTTACAGGCTGAGTGCCCGACGCTTGCGGAGCATCAAGCCAGCTGCGCCAGCAAGTCCAGTTCCAAGCAGAATGAGGCTGCTGGGCTCAGGCGTTGGCGTAACGGTGAGGGTTCCGGAGAATTCGCCGAGACCATCCGTACCGGGGGTCAAGACGTAAACTGCGTTGCCGGGGTTGCTGCCCAGCGTGCCGTAGAAGTAGAGCGAACCATTCGGAGCAGTCGTTACGCTCGTCACGGTGAACGTCTGAGGTACGCCATTCACGTTGAATGTCAGCAGGGTCGCGCCCGGGAAGGGGTTGCCAGCAGTGTTCGGAATGGTGAACGTCGGGACGAAGGTTACAAACTCAATGCCGCTGCCCGGAGGAAACGGGGGAAACTGGGTGATAGCGTTGCCAGCGAAGCTACCCGTTCCACCAATGGTGAACTCAAGGATCGGAGCGAAGGTGATACTGGTGGTCGCGCTGGTGAGTACACCAGGCGTGATTGCACCGGTACCGCCATCGATCGTGACTGTTCCGCTTAGAGGGCTGGCATAGGCCAGAGAGGAGGATGCCGCGAGCATCACTCCGAACGTCAGTACTTTGAAAAAGGTCTTCATGAAAGAGGGCTCCTGAGGTTGACTAGTGTTCCGGTTTATCTGCGTATTTCGAGAGGCTTTGGAATGCATCTTCATTCCTTTGTTGCCCCTTCTTTCTATGTGTTCCAGATACTTCAACTTCACTTTTGAGTTCGAGACCTCAACCGGTGTACAACTGACCCAACTTCTATTACACCTTTTGGGCAGGGAGCTGACTCATACGTGTTATTGCTTCTCTAGTTCCATGATCTTACCCACTAATCCACTTAAATGGAAAGCTTTTTTTGATTAAAATTCATGCTTTCAGTCAGTTAGGTCGAACATTCCATTGTCGTTATCGGACACCAGTGTGTTTCACTGGGGTAAGGTCTCCAGTCGCCGGAATACTTCGTTACTTTCGCCCCTAGCCAGCCTTAAAATACTGGTTACCAAGTAACACTTAAGTGTTACCTTAGCCCAGCGTATATCTGTCATCCACAACCGTCTCCCAATCGACGGCATCCTCCACGGGGTGCCAAACACCCAAAAGGATTGACTTGGCCAAATATCTAATCACTGGCGTCGCCGGCTTTATCGGCTCGCACCTTGCCCACGCCCTGCTCGAACAGGGCCATGAAGTCCGTGGCCTCGATAACCTCGACACCGGCCTTCAGGCAAATATCGACGAATTACGCGGAAATATCGACTTCAGGCGTATCGACCTTCGAGACGCAGAAGCTACAGCCGAAGCCTGCAATGGTATCGACGCCATTCTGCACCAGGCGGCGCTCCCCAGCGTGCCCCGTTCCGTGCTCGATCCGCGGACCAGCCACGAAGCAAATATCAACGGAACCTTCAATTTATTAGAAGGGGCCCGCGCCGCTGGGGTAAGTCGCGTCGTTTATGCGGCATCTTCTTCCGCGTATGGGAATCAACCTGGCTTCCCCCGCAAAGAATCCATGACCCCGCAACCGATCTCGCCCTACGCGGTCCAGAAATTGACGGGCGAGTATTACATGCAGTCCTACTGGCGGGTCTACGGAATAGAAACTGTCTGCCTGCGGTACTTCAATATATTTGGTCCTCGCCAGGTTCCCGACTCCCCTTACTCCGGCGTGATGGCCAAGTTCATCGCCGAAATGCTTCGCGGCAACACACCTACGATCCTGGGTGACGGCCAGCAGGGCCGCGACTTCACTTATATAGATAACGCTGTGCAAGCGAATCTGCTGGCAGCCACTGTCCCGGCCGACCGTTGTGCCGGACAGGTCTTCAACGTTGCATGTGGCGAGCGCCATACGCTCAACCAAACTTACGCCGCACTCTGCGAGCTGTTGGAGTTCCCCCACGCCGCCAACTACGGACCCACCCGGTCCGGCGACGTGCGCGATTCTTTAGCAGACATCACCATGGCGCGGGTAGGCCTCGGCTACAACCCAAGTGTTAGTTTTCGGGAAGGTCTCGCTCGTACAATTGAATGGTATCAGCAACAAATGAAGAATTAAGGAACCCATTGGACACTTTATTACCCGTTAAATTTGAGGCCGCCGCGACCTTGCAGGCCCTACTCGGTCGCATTTCGGATCGAACCGCCCAGATTGGGATCGTTGGACTTGGGTATGTTGGTCTTCCCCTGACCCTGCTCTTCTCCGACGAACGATTCCGCATTACGGGCCTGGATATCGACAAGGGCAAGGTCTGGATGTTGAATAACGGGGAAAGTTACATCCACCGCATCGAACCCGAGCACATTCGAGGTGCCCAGACGGTCGGATTTCGCGCGACGACGGATTTCGCCGACGCAGCAGATCTCGACGCCATCCTTATATGTGTTCCGACGCCGCTCCACCACGACCATACTCCCGACATGAGCTACGTCGTCTCAACCATCGAGGCGCTGGCGCCCCACCTCCGTCCTGGCCAGCTTGTCATCCTGGAGAGCACCACCTACCCCGGAACCACCGAGGAAGTCATCGTCGAGACCATTGAGCGGCATGGCAACCGCGTACTGCGTCATGTTTCGGCAGAGACTCCGACAGAAGTCGCCCTGGATGGAGTGATGGTTGCCTTCTCTCCCGAGCGCGAAGACCCCGGCAACACCACCACGGCCCGCCGCGACATCCCAAAGGTGATCGGTGGGGCTGATGCTTCGGCCACCGCAGCAGCCTGCGCACTCTACAACGCCATCTTCAACCGCGTTGTGCCAGTGTCGACACCGGCTGCTGCAGAGATGACCAAGCTGCTCGAAAATATCTATCGCTCGGTAAACATCGCGCTGGTCAATGAACTGAAGCAGCTCTGCCTGCAGATGGATGTCGACGTCTGGGAGGTGATCGACGCCGCCGGAACCAAGCCATTCGGCTTCCACGCCTTCCAGCCCGGCCCGGGCGTGGGCGGTCACTGCATCCCGGTCGACCCCTTCTACCTCTCGTGGAAGGCCAAGCAGTACAACTGCGCCACAAAATTTATCGAACTGGCCGGCGAAATCAACGAATCGATGCCAGCCTTCGTCGTCGCAACCGTAGAGCGCGAGTTGGAGAAGCGCGACGTGAATATCGTCGACGCCAAGATTCTCGTCCTCGGTGTCGCCTACAAGCGTGACGTGGACGATCTACGCGAATCCCCAGCGCTCACCGTCATCAAGCTGCTGCGTTGGGCCGGTGCGCTCGTCGCCTACAACGACCCCTTCTTCCCCACCGTCGGCTCTGGCCGTAAGTACGACCTGAAGTTGCACTGCATGCCGGTTGAGGACCTCGGCGGCTACGATTGCGTCCTCATTCTGACCGACCACAGCGCCTACGACTTCGAAACCATCATCGCGGAGTCCAGATTGGTGATCGACACCCGCAACGCCACTCGGAAAGTTCCCGGTGCGTCTCGCATGGCAAACGTGGTTCGGTGCTAGTCGCCCGAAGCTAATACTCGCAACCCTGAAACTGGATTGTCGCGGTCATGTGGCTATCGTGGACGCGGCATTCCAGCTCTAGCTCACCAGACACGGTGGGTCGCCCGCCCGCGTGGCCTGCGGCGTGCTCCTGCGTCTGAAGCTTCAGCGTCGAGCACACCGATTTGTCCAGCAGGATTCCGCCGGTATCGATCGTGTGCAGCGTTGCCTGGACTTCGCCACGATCCCCACTCCGCGCCGGCTCAAAGTCCATCCTGAGCGGCGCATCGGGCGACCAGTTTGGGTTGGACAGCTTGACGTCCCGGAATCCGGGATTCTCCCAGATCAGCGACACAATGCTTTTAGATTTGCCGACGGGCAACCCGTCAAACGGATCGCGCGTACAACCCTGCGGATGCCACTGCCAGGTATTGCGGTAGTTCCCCTGGCTCCGCATTGCGCCCTGCTCCGTAAAGGTGTCTGAGTTGCAGCCAACCGCCACCAGGAGCAGCAGGAGGCTCGCAGCCCGCGCCTCGTTCATCGGCCGGCGACCGTCTTGCCCGTTACCCGCACCGCCGCGTAATAAACTCCGCACACACTCACCACGATTCTTCCCGGTCCTGCAATGACAATCGTATCCCCGGGAACCTCTGTCGTCGCGCCGGTAATATCCGCGTCTTCATGCTGCAGGTCGATCTCGTCAACCGATCCGGCGGTAATCCCGAGTTCCGGCAAGTCCACCTGGTACTCAATCTGATACTTCCGCCGACTCAACGAGCGCGATAGAGCATCCGAAATCGGCACAGCGCCACCCAGCCACACCATCGCGTGAGCCTGATACACCAGCGTAGAACCGACCAGCGACTTAGCCCGCACCTCATCCCAGCACTGCGGGTTATGCGTAGGCAGAATCTTTACAATGCGCCACTTCCCTGCGATGGAAGCCGGCATAGCCTGGGCCGACGCAGTCGATGTTGAGAACATACCTGCCGTCAAGGCGAAAACTGCCGCCAACCTTAGAATTTTCAAACGTAATTCGCTCCTGGCCACTATATGCTGAGCATAACAAAGCAGTTCCACCTTCATGCAACGCACTTCGGGTCAGATACGGCGGAGCGACATGTCTCTTGGGCTCTTGTTTCAATTCAGCGACTACCCTTCGATCCTCCCTGTGGTTGCCATCGCAGCCGTAGCTGGAGGGTTACTCTTCCTCTACGGTCGGCGCCACCGCGTCAGAACCAGCGCCATGCGAAAGCTCGCCGACAAACGCGGTCTCCCGTGGCTCTACAACACGCTGCCCAGGGAATTCCCACGCAAACTGCTCGACGACCAGTACACCGGCTGGTTGATCCCGCGCTGGTCGAACCCACACAACGTGATCGGCGGCGAAGACGGCCCCGACTACCTGCTAGCCTTCGACATCAACGTCCAAAAGGGCAAAGGGAGCTACCAGCGCACCATCGTCGCGCGCCGCTCCGCAATTATGAAGCCTAAGGCCGCATTCGAAAAGGGCTACATCTACCGCACCTTCGGCGACTGGCAGATGGTAACGAGGGACAGCACCCAGCTCACCCTCCCACGCATCATCGAACCCTACACAGTCGAAAAACTCTGGGACCTGCTGCGGTAGAGAACAAACGCAAAAGGCCCGGAACCTAAGTCCCAAGCCTTTGCTTGTTTTTCACCGCGAAGCCGTCGAGGCCTCGATGGCAGATCGTCAGATTCGCATGGGCATTAGGATGTAGCGGTACTTTACGTCCTCGTTGCCGTCTTCCGGACGCATCTGGCCGGCGGATTGCGCGTCCTTGAACTCCAGCCTGACCTCGCCCTGTGTGCCGATCGCCTTCAGGAAGTCGATCAGATACTGCGAGTTGAATCCGACGACCAGCGGATCGTAGTTGTACGGGGTCTCGATCGTATCTTCCGACTCACCTGCGTCGGTGGACTGCGAGGAGAGTTTGAGCTCGTTCTGCTCCAGCCGAATCTTGATTGCGCCCGAACGTTCATCCGCAAACTGTGCCACGCGCTGGATGCAGCCCATCAGGTCTTCCGACCGCACAATGACGAACTTGTTGTTATCCCGCGGCAGAACTGCCTCGTAGTTGGGGAACTGCCCGGTCAGCTTGCGGCTCGTCAGCACGCGTCCGCCTACCTTGAAGAACAAGGTTGAGTCATCGTCCGCGAACTCCATCGTGTCGGAGTCGGTCGTCGAGAGCAGCCCTGCAAGCTCGCTCAGAGCCTTGCGCGGGATCAGCGTCTTCTTCTCGCCCGTGATGCCTTCGATGTTCTCGCCCAGCTTCTCGACGTGCGCCAGGCGGTGTCCGTCGGTCGCAACCATCGCCATCGACTCGGCCTTCAACACCAGCAGCGCGCCGTTCAACGTGTAGCGCGACTCCTCGTTCGAGATCGCGAAGATCGTCTTCGAGACCATGTTCTTCAGGCTCGCGACCTGGAGCTTGTAAGCGCCCGTCGTCGGGAACTCCGCCACCTGGGGGAAGTTGGCGCGCGCCATGCCCACCATCTTGGTGTTCGAGCGGCCGGCACGGATCTGCACCCAGTGGTTGTCCATCAGCTTGATCGAGATATCACCCTCGGGCAGCAGGCGGATGTAGTCGTACAGCTTGCGCGCCGGAATGGTGCAGGCGCCGGGCTTCTTCACGCGAGCCGCGCAGCTCGTCTTCAGGCTCTGGTCCAGATCGGTCGCAGTGATCGTCAGGCGTCCGGCGGTCCCGCCGTTCGAGTCGGCATCGACCGTCGCTTCGAACAGGAAGTTCGACAGAATCGGAATCGTCGTCTTGCGTTCCACCACGGACTGCGCCGCCGTAAGTTCGCGCAGCAACTCGGCTCGCGAAACGGTGATCTCGAGGTTGCCGGCAGGTACGGGCGTCGTTGCGGTGGTGTTGGTCTCGGGATCTTCGGTCATTGTGCTCAAGGGGCGTCTCCTGTCAGTGGCTATGCAAGAAAAATTACTAGGCCAGACTTTACGATTCTAGGTTCTTTAGGCCTCTCCATGCGATACAAAACACCTGTGGGAAAGCAAGCTATTTGTGTGTGACACAGGACATGGGAATCAGTGAGGGTGCCGGTCCTTTTTAGGGCTGCTGCAGCTTGAATGCCCGGGTGTCTGCGAAGGCTTCTAAGAAGAACTATGAAAGAGATACAAAAGAAAGAAGTAGTAACCGTTCTCGCTTGAAATGTGGATTACAGTCGCAACTTCATACCTCTCAATGGCTTACGCTGCTGTCTCGATTTAGAAAACAGAGCCGCAGGATACGCGAGTTGCGGATTGTCAGAACGGCTCTGCAACGTAGGCTCCATGTTCTCCCACTTCTGCACAGGCGGTTTCACAGGGCAATGCAAAACCCCTGGCCGCAACGTGCAACTCCGGTGCAACTCTATCGAAATAAAGGGCTTCTAATCTACTTGTTATGAACAGGTACGGGAAACCCCATAGGATAATCAGGATGTTTCCGTCTCGCGCAGCAGCAGTGTCCAACCGAGGATCCAACCCATGAAGATCGCAATCTTTGGAGCAAGCGGCGCAACTGGAAGACTCCTGACGGAGAGATGTCTGGCCGCCGGCCACTCCGTTTCGGCACTCGTCAGGACACCGGCGAAGTTTCCCTACGCCGAAAAGGTCCGCGTAGTGCAGGGAGACGTCCTCTCGTCAGCCGCGATCGCCGAGACGTTGGCTGGGGCGGAGGCGGTCTTCTCTGCACTCGGCGCACCGTCGCTCGGGGAAGACCACACCCTCGAACACGGCATCCCGTTGGTCGTCCAGGCGATGATCGACGCCCATATCTCGCGCATCATCGTTCTCGGGTCTGCGGGAGCATTGGACAGCGCGATGGCGAAACAACCGGCTTGGCAAAAGTGGCTGGTCGAGAACCTCGTCTACAAGACGCTGCTCAAGTGGCCCGTGATCGCCCAGCGCCACCAGTACGCCACCCTCTCCACCAGCCCGCTCGACTGGACGATGGCGATGCCGCCGATGCTGACCAACGCCACGGGGCGGGGCAGCGTCCGCGTCGATCCCGATGCCCTGCCGCCCGGCGCCAACCGTTGCGCGCGCGCTGACGTCGCCGACTTTATGTTCAAGCAGTTGGGATCGAGCCAGTGGTCCCGCAAAGCCGTCTACATCAGCTGGTAGCAAATACCCCTGGCCCAAGGAGTTCCCGTGCGCTTCGCCCTCCGCTTTCTTCTCGCCGCCTGTATAACCTCCTCCATCGCAAATGCCCAGGCTCCTCTTGCGACCAAAACCTCGCAGCCAGATGGGAAAGCTCTCAATCAAAACATGACCGGCGACTGGGTGGGGCAGCTTGAGTACCGTGACTTCCAGACGAACGAGCGCGTCTTCCTTCCGACCTGGCTCACCATGAAGCCCGGAGCAGACGGGACCTCAGTGACGCTCGCCTACATCTATGACGACGGTCCCACGAAGACCGTGCGTGAGGAATCCACACTTGCAATCTTGTCTGCCAACAAGACCGCCACCATCTCATCGAATCGAGACCACACAAGCGAGACCTACGCCGCAGCAGAATTAGAAGAGTTCACAAAACTGAATCGCGGCACCCTGATCCTGACCGGACCCGGCAAGGAGAACGACAAGCCGGTGGATGTGCGGATCACAATCACACTACGGCGCAACCTCTTCACTCTTGTAAAGGAGACCAAGGCGCAGGGTGCAGAGTTCAAGTTCCGCGACGGCTACACCTTCACCCGCAAGGATCCCCCAATGAATTAGTGCTGTACCTGTCGTTAAAGGGCCAAAGGCCCGTCCGATACCAGCTCGGGGCAACGCCCCAGATCAGTGTTTGTTTTGAAAGGGCGCGGCTTTAGCCGCGCCGCAAGTGGGGCAGAATCATCCCGGCTTTGGCCGCCGAGGGAATCCGTCGGGACTGAAATTTACACCTTCAGCACCCACTGAACACTTGACCTATTCCAGGATCAATAATATGTAACAGTAAATGTCTCGAAATAGCACCAACTCTGTTACATTTTATTTGCGAAACTGATAAAGCTCATAATCCCCAAACCGGCCGCGCCAAATCCAGCTCGCCTTAAGCTCCGCATCCAGCAACGCCCCGCGAATATAGTCGGGTCGCCGTGCATCGTGGGCGAATCCCATCCGCATCATTCGTTCGATCTGCCGGTCCCGCTCTGGCTCCGGACCCACCGGGTCGGTCAAGGCAACAAGCGCGAATTCCGTGGTCCGCATAGCCACGATCTTGCGCACTTCCGAAGCGTGATCCCATACGCCAACCCACCCGCAAAAGTAGTCGGGAACATATTGCCCGGTGCGCGTCAGATCGTCGATGACCCGCTGCGGAGCCAGGATTGGCGCGGAGATTCTCGTCTCCCCGATCGTGCGTCGCAGCGCAGCTTCGTCGAAGCCCCAGTCTTCCTGCACCGCATTGGTGCGCATCACAAGGCCAAGCCGGTATTGATACAACTTGAAGTTCTTCGCCTGCGTGAAGACGAACACCAACGCGATAACCGTGATCCAAGCTCGCCGCCAGCGCAGCGGCGCGACACTTAACGCGACAAAAGACAGCAGGTATATACCCACGCCGTCGAAGAATGCGTGGATCGCATCGCAACGGCCCAGCGCCGCCGGGATCAAGCCGAGCGATGCGATGTAGAAGGCGAGAATCATCGCGCTGTTGTTGGACGTCCGTACCGACCGAGCGACGGCGATGGGTGCAATCACAACGACCGCAAATAACAGTGCGAGAATTTGCGGTGCAGGCGTGAGGAGCAGATTGAAACCGCCCTTCGCCATGTTGCCAAGCGTATAGAAATACGCTGGCCCCACAATCCCCGCAAACAACGCTGCACCGACGATGGTCGCGAAAGCCACGAAGAGCCAGCGCC